>DATCZX010000408.1:0-5886 GCA_036525695.1 Gammaproteobacteria bacterium
GACACTTGATCGGGCCGGGGGCGGCCCTCCTGCAGGAAAATCCGCAGATTGTGGCTTCTGTAGGAGCGGCGCCCTCGCCGCGACCAGCAATCAATCCAGCGCCACCGCGCGCAACCGCGCCGCTGCCTCCTCGGGACTCACCGTGTTGACGAACAACCCCGAGCCGAGCTCGAAGCCGGTCGGGATGCTGGTGCGCGGGCAGATCTCCAGGTGCCAGTGGTAGCTGGCCTCGCCGCCGGCGCACTCGCTGCAGTGCGGCAGCGAGTGCAGGAAGAAGTTGTACTGCGCGCCGCCGATCACCGCGTCGAGCCGGTGCATGGTCCGGCGCAGCAGCGCGGCGAGCTGGGGCAGGTCGTCGTCGCCGAGGTCGAGGTAGTCGGCCTGGTGCTGCAGCGGCAGGATGTGCACCTCCCACTCGAAGCGGCTGGCGAACGGCTTGATCGCGACGAAGCGGGCGTTGCGCTCGACCACGTACTGGCCGACGTCGATGCGCCGGCGCACCTCGCCGGTGTCGCGGTCGTAGACGGTCGCCTCGTAGGTCAGCGCCTCGTCGATCAGCGAGCAGAAGATGCAGTGGCCGTGCTTGGCGTGGTAGCTGCGCGCGTGGGCGAACTCGTCCTGCACGTTCTGCGGCACCACCGGCATCGCGATCACCTGGCTGTGGGTGTGGCCGATGCTGGCGCCGGCCGCCTTGCCGTAGTTCTTGAACGCGAGCACGTAGCGCAGCCGCCGGTCGCTGGCGTAGAGCGCGCGCATCCGTTCGCGGTAGGCGGTCAGCAGCAGCGCGAGGTGGGCGTCGCTCATCTCGTGCAGCGCGATGCCGTGGTGGGGGTGGTCGATCATCACCTCGTGGCGGCCGTAGCCGTCGATCGCCTGCTGCAGGCCGAGCAGCAGCGGGCTGCCGCTGCCGCCGGCGCCGAGCACCGGGAACAGGTTCTCGACCACGCGCACCTCCCACTCCGCGCGGTCCGGCCAGGCGGCGACGGTCGGCGGGGTCCGGTCCTCGTTGCCGCGGCAGAACGGGCAGCTGTCGACCCGCGTGCGCGTGTCGCGCTCGGCCGGCGTCTCGGCCTCGCGCGGGCGCCTCGCGCGCGCGGTGGCGACCAGCACCGCCTCGGCGGGGATGATCGGGTTGATGCGGATCTCGCGGACCGGTTTCGGCGCATCGGCCATCGGCTGCTCCCGGGCTGGACCGGGGAGGCAGGTTAACCGAGCCGCGCGCCCGGCGCGTTGGAATCTTTCGATGCGCGCATAGCGCCGCTTTATCGCGCTCGCAGCGGTGCCACCCCGGGGGGGACGCGGGCGCCGGGCGCTCAGCCGGCGGGTCGCTCGAAGGCCCCGCGCCAGTGCCGGTAGGCGACCGCGCCGATGCCGCACCCCGGGTCGCCGCGCAGCCGCTCGAGGGCCTCGCGCAGCGCTGCCCTGTTCACGGCGTCTCGCGCAGCCGCCGCAGGTGCGCGAGCAGGCCGGCGGTCGCGGGATCCGCGCCGCTCGCGTCGCCGCCGGCGACCAGCGGGGCCAGCGCGCCGGCCAGCGCCTTGCCCAGCTCGACGCCCCACTGGTCGAAGGCGTTGACCTGCCACAGCGCGGCCTCGACGAAGGTCTTGTGCTCGTACAGCGCCAGCAGCCGGCCGAGGCTGGCCGGGTCGAGGCGGCGGTAGAGCAGGGTGGTCGACGGGCGGTCGCCGGGGAAGGTGCGCTGCGGCGCGAGGCGGTCGATCTCGGCGGGGTCGAGGCCGGTGCGGGCGAGGTTGGCACGCACCGCCGCCTCGTCGAGGCCCAGTGCCAGCGCCTGCGACTGCGCCAGGCAGTTGGCCACCAGCAGCGCGTGGTGCGCCGGGTCGGCGGCGGTCGGCTCGGCGGCGAGCAGGAAGTCGACCGGGATCACGTCGCTGCCCTGGTGCAGCAGCTGGAAGAAGCTGTGCTGCGCGTTGCTGCCGGGCTCGCCCCAGACCACCGGGCAGCTGGCACGGGCGAGCGGGCGGCCGTCGCGGGTCACGCGCTTGCCGTTCGACTCCATGGTCAGCTGCTGCAGGTAGGCCGGCAGCCGGGCCAGGCGCTGGTCGTAGGGCACCACGGCGACGCTGCTGCAGCCCATCGCGTTGCGCCGCCAGACCCCGGCGAGCCCCATCAGCACCGGCAGGTTCCGTTCCGGCGGGGCGTCGCGGAAATGCGCGTCGAGCGTCCTGGCGCCGGCGAGGAAGTCGCGGAACCCGGCGCCGCCGATGGCGATCGCCAGCGGCAGGCCGATCGCGCTCCACACCGAGTAGCGCCCGCCGATCCACTCCCAGAAGCCGAACACCCGCGCGTCGTCGATGCCGAAGGCGCGGGTCGCCTCGAGGTTGGTCGACACCGCGGCCAGCTGCGCCGCCGCGCGCTCGGCGCCGAGCGCCGCCGCCAGCCAGGCGCGCGCGGCGCGGGCGTTGGTCATCGTCTCCAGCGTGGTGAAGGTCTTCGACTGCACGATCACCAGCGTGGTCGCCGGGTCGAGCCGCGCCAGCGTGTCATGGATCGCCGCGCCGTCGACGTTGGCCACGTAGTGCACCGCCGGACCGTCGTGGTACGGCGCCAGCGCCTGGGTCGCCATCGCCGGGCCGAGGTCCGAGCCGCCGATGCCGATCGACACCACGTCGCGGTACGGCCGCCCGTCGGTGGCCGCGACGCGGCCGGCGCGCACCGCGTCGGCGAAGGCGAGGCAGCGGTCGAGCGCCTGCGCCACCGCGGCGGAGACCGGCACCCCCTGCGCGCGGTAGTCGCCGCCGGGGTCGCGCGCGGCGACGTGCAGCACGGCGCGGCGCTCGCTCAGGTTGATCGCCTCGCCGGCGAACATCGCCTCGCGCTGGCCCGCGAGGTCCACCGCGCGCCCCAGCGCCAGCAGCGCGTCGAGCGCGGGGCCGTCGAGTTTCTCCCGGGTCAGGTCGAGGCGCAGGTCGTCGAGCTGCAGCACCAGCCGCTGCGCCCGCGCTGCGCCGTCGTGCACGAGCTCGCGCAGGTGGCGCGCGCGCAGCCGCGCGGCGTGCGCGGCGAGTTCGTTCCAGGCCTGCTCGATCCGGTCCATGCCGTCCCCCCGGCGACTGCCTGCCGGCGAGTGTGCCCGAACGCGCGCCGCCGGTCAGCCCGCGGTGAGCAGCAGGTGGGCGTGGCGCAGCGCGTCGTGGCGGGTGCGGTGGCGGGCGTTGCGCTCGAGCGAGCGCAGCACGCCGAGGTGGTTCAGCATGCGCCGCGGCTGCGGCCCGAGGCCGCACAGCAGCAGCCGGCGCCCCTGCTTGCGCAGGCGCCGGCTGACGTCCTCGAGCGCCATCGCCACCGAGCTGTCGATCAGCGGCACGTCGGTCAGGTCGATGATCATCACCTCGAAGCGGTCGCGCGAGGTCAGCCGCTGGGTCATCTCCTTGACCGCGCCGAAGCTCATCGGCCCGGCGATGTGGAACAGCACGATGCGGTCGTGGTGGCGTTCGAGCAGCGCGCACTCCTCGGGGTCCATCTCCGCAGCCGGGCACTCGGCGAGGTCGGCGATGCTGCGCGTCTGCAGGTCGGCCATCTGCTTGACGAACATCATGCTGGCCACCACCACGCCGATGCTGACCGCGGTGATCAGGTCCACCAGCACGGTCAGCAGCAGCACCGCGAACATGATGATGACCCCCTCGCGCGGCGCGTGGCGCAGCCGGCGCAGGTAGTCCCAGTCGATGATGTCGATGCCGACCTTGAGCAGGATGCCGGCGAGCACCGCGTGCGGGATGTGGCTGGCCAGCGGGCCGAGCCCGAGCACCAGCGCCAGCAGCACCACGGCGTGGGTCGCGCCGGAGAGCGGCGTCTGCCCGCCGGTGCGGATGTTGATCACCGTGCGCATCGTGGCGCCGGCGCCGGGGATCGCGCCGAACAGCCCGGCCAGCGCGTTGCCGAGGCCCTGGCCGATCAGCTCGCGGTCGGAGCGGTGCTGGCTCTGGGTCATGTTGTCGGCGACCAGCGAGGTCAGCAGCGAGTCGATCGAGCCGAGCAGCGCCAGCACCAGCGCCGACTTCAGCATCTTCGGCAGCAGCGCCAGCTCGAAGGTCGGCAGGTGCGGGCTCGGCAGTCCCCCGGGGATCGCGCCGATCACCGCGACCTCGGGCAGGAACCAGAGCGCCGCCAGCGTGCCGAGCAGCAGCGCCAGCAGCGGCGCCGGCAGCCAGCGCCCGAGCGCCGGCGGCCACAGGTAGAGCAGCGCCAGCGCGCCGGCGCCGAGCAGCGCGGTGTCCCAGTGGACCGCGCCGAGGATGCCGGGCAGCGCCTCGAGCGCGCCGACCACGCCGCCGGGCGCGGTGGGGTGGCCGAGCAGCGGCGCCAGCTCGAGCAGGATGATGATGCAGCCGATGCCGCTCATGAACCCCGAGACCACCGGGAACGGCACCAGGTTGATGTACTGGCCGAGGCGCAGCAGGCCGAAGCCGATCATGAACAGCCCGCCGAGCATCACCACGGTGAAGGCCATGGCCGGCTCGTGGCTGTACTGGGTGATGATCCCGGCCATCACCACCGTCATCGGCCCGGTCGGGCCCGAGACCTGCGCCGGCGTGCCGCCGAACAGCGCGGCGAAGAAGCCGACGAAGATCGCCCCGTAGAGCCCGGCCACCGGCCCGGCGCCGGAGGCGACGCCGAAGGCCAGCGCCAGCGGCAGCGCGACCACCGCCGCGGTGACGCCGCCGAACAGGTCGCCGCGCAGGTTGTTGAAATGGAGGCCGTGGATCAGTGCCATCGCAGGGGGTCCGCAGGGCGGGTTTGACGGTTCCGCGTGGCCGGCCGCGCCGGAGCGTGGGCGCGCGGATTCTACTCCGCGTCGGCCGTGGGGTTACAGCGGGCGGTCGCCGCTAGTCGACCGACGGCAGCGCGGCCGGGGCCGCCACCGGCACGCCGCGGCGCCGCTCGAGGCGCTGGTCGATGACGTTCTTCAGCGCCACCAGCAGGCCGAGGCCGATGAACGCGCCGGGCGGCAGCGCGGCGAGCAGGAAGCCGCGGTAGTCGGGGATCACGGTCAGCGTCAGGCCGCTGGCGCCGTCGCCGAGCAGCAGCCCGATCTGCGCCAGCAGCGTGCCCTGGCCGAGCAGCTCGCGCAGCGCGCCGAGCGCGACCAGCGCGGCGGTGAAGCCCGCGCCCATCGCCAGCGCGTCGAGCAGCGCGCGCCCCGGCGCGTGGCGCGAGGCGAAGGACTCGGCGCGGCCGATGATCACGCAGTTGGTGACGATCAGCGGGATGAAGATGCCGAGCACCTTGTACAGGTCGTAGAGGAACGCGTTCATCAGCAGCTCGACCGCGGTGACGAACGCGGCGATCACCAGCACGAACACCGGGATGCGCACCTCGCTGCGCACGATGCCGCGGATCAGCGACACGGTGACGTTCGAGCCGACCAGCACCAGCAGCGTCGCCAGGCCGAGGCCGAGGCCGTTGACCACGCTGCCGGTCACCGCGAGCAGCGGGCACAGCCCGAGCAGCTGGACCATGCCCGGGTTGTTGGTCCAGAAACCGTCGCGCACGATGCGCCCGTAGGCAACTTCAGCCATCGGCCTTCTCCTGGACCTGGGGTAAGGCGAACAGCGCCTCGCGGTGGTCGCGGTAGTAGAGCAGCGCCCGGTGAACGGCGGCGACCACCGCGCGCGGGGTGATGGTCGCCCCGGTGAACTGGTCGAACACCCCGCCGTCCTTGCGCACTCGCCAGCTTGCGCTGCCGGGATTGCCGAGCGCGCGGCCGACGAAGCTCCGGCTCCAGTCGGACTTGCCGGGTTCGATCTTGTCGCCGAGGCCCGGCGTCTCCTTGTGGGAGATCACCCGGACACCGGCGACCCGGCCGTCGGCGCGGATTCCGACCAGCATCCTGATCGCCCCGCTGTAGCCGTCCGGGGCGGT
>DATCZX010000409.1:0-8911 GCA_036525695.1 Gammaproteobacteria bacterium
GGATCGAGATCCGCACCGGCGGACCGCCGGCGGTCGGGTAGGCGCCGTACGGGTGGATCGACGGGTGGTACAGGCCCATCCGCGCCGGCGCGGCGCCGCCGTAGTCGTGGTGCAGCAGCGGCACGTTCATCCAGTCGGCCAGGGTGTCGAACAGCGACAGCTGCAGGGCCCGTCCCTGGCCGTCGCGCTCGCGCGCGAACAGCGCCTCGAGCACCGCCGCGTGCGCGGCCATGCCGCAGGCGATGTCGCACACCGACACGCCGACGCGCCCCGGTGCCTCCGGCCCGCCGCTCAGCGAGCAGAGCCCGGTCTCGGCCTGCACCAGCAGGTCGTAGGCCTTCATCGCCGCGTAGTCGCCCTGCTCGCCGTAGCCGCTGATGTCGCAGGTGACCAGCCGCGGGTGGCGCGCGCGCAGCGCGGCGGAGCCGAGCCCGGCACGCGCCGCGGCGCCGGGCGCCAGGTTCTGCACGAAGACGTCGGCGCGCGCGGCGATCCGCTGCAGCAGCGCCAGGTCGGCGGGGTCCTTGAGGTCGGCGGCGAGCGACTGCTTGCCGCGGTTCAGCCAGACGAAGTAGGCGCTCTCGCCGTGCACCACGTGGTCGTAGCGGCGGGCGAAATCGCCCTCGGCGCGCTCCACCTTGATCACCCGGGCGCCGGCGTCGGCCAGCCGCGCGGTGCACAGCGGCGCCGCGACCGCCTGCTCCAGCGCCAGCACCAGGATGCCCTCGAGCGGCTTGCCCATCCTCGGAACTCCCGCGACCGACCGTGCGGATCGCCATTGAACGGGCGGGGCGCGCACCGGTCAGAGGTAGCATCGCCCCGGGTGGCGCGAACCTTAGCACGAAGATGAACCGACGCCAGCGCCGACGCGCCCTGCTCCTGCTGCTCGCCCTGCTGCTCGGCGGGCCGCTGGTCGGCGTCGCCAGCGGCGACGTCCAGCTGCGCAGCGACTGGCGCACCGCCGACCGCAGCCCGACCGGCCTCGCCCCGGACCCGGGGCTGCACCCGGAGGCGGTGATCCAGGCCTACGCGGCACGCGCGTTCAACTGGCGCGGCCTGCTCGCGGTGCACACCTGGCTGGCGACCAAGGCCGCCGGCGCCGACCACTACACCGTGCACCAGGTGGTCGGCTGGCGGCGCGGCAACGGCCGCTCGGTGGTCCGCTCGTACGCCGACCAGCCGGACCGGCGCTGGTACGGCGCCGAGCCGGAACTGCTGCTCGACCTGCGCGGGGCGCGGGCCGCCGCGCTGATCCCGCGGCTCGAGGCGGCCGTCGCCGCCTACCCGCACGCCACCGAGTACACGCTGTGGCCGGGGCCCAACAGCAACACCTTCGTCGCCTACGTCGGCCGCGCGGTGCCCGAGCTGGGCCTCGAGCTGCCGGTCACCGCGATCGGCAAGGACTACCTCGAGGGCGGCGCGCTGGCCGGCCCGCTGCCCAGCGGCAGCGGCTACCAGCTGTCGCTGTTCGGCCTGGCCGGGGTCGGCCTCGGCCTGCGCGAGGGGCTCGAGGTCAACCTGCTCGGCCTCGCCTTCGGCCTCGACCTCGACCCGCCGGCGCTGAAGCTGCCGGGCATCGGCCGCCTCGGCTTCGCCGCCCGTCCCGAGCGCGGCGGCTGAAGGCCGGGGAAGAAAGTGTAGGGCGCACGGGACGCGGCATCGCGACCCCTCGATCGCTCCGTGCGAGCCGCGCCCCGCCGTGGGAGATACACGCTGGGTGCCTTCTCGGGCCCGGCCCAAGGCAACCCGCAGCAGCCTGGCCCATGCCTGCCTAAGTACTTACCCCATCAGTATTTTCTTGCGCGATTTTCCTCGATTCACGGATGGCCGCCTGCGCGATCATGCGCCACACTTGGTGTGGAGGTGCGGGCATGGAAGCCACGATCGGACGCGGTGTGATCCGCTGGGTGTTGGCCGGCAGCGTCGCCGGCCTGCTCGCTGGTTGCCTCTCCGCCGGGGATATCCGGGGGATGCAGGAGGCGTGGGAGACGTCGCGCAACCCTCAGCTCGCCTGCCACGCCGCGCCGGCCGACGAAATCCACCCACCGGGCGACCGCGGCTGGATTGGCCACGATATGACCCAGTTGCGCGAGGTTCTCGGAGCCGAGGTACTGGACCTCGGCTGGCCTAGCGACAACCGCGTCCTGGTCTACGACCAGGTGGCCAGCGCTGGCTGCTTCGACGCCTACGTTATCGGCCCGTGCAACACGGTGATCGACTACCACTGCCGCTAGCCAGCCACCAGCGTTTGAACTGCACCTCGGCTTGCCCCATGCTTGCCGCCTTCGCCCGCCGAGTCCGCCGATGCCCGAGCCCCTGCTGCAGGCCGTCAACCTGAGCAAGCGTTACCGCGACCTGGTCGCGGTCGACGGGCTCGACCTCGCGGTGCGCGCCGGCGAGTGCTACGGCCTGCTCGGGCCCAACGGCGCCGGCAAGACCACCACCGTGGAGATGCTCGAGGGGATCTCGACGCCGAGCGGCGGCGAGGTGCGCTTCCGCGGCGAGCCGCTGCGACGCGACTACGCGCAAGTCATCGGCATCCAGTTCCAGCACACGGCGCTGCAGGAGTACCTGACCGCGCGCGAGACGCTGCGGCTGTTCCAGGGGCTCTACCCGCGCGCGCTGCCGGTCGACCGGCTCAGCGAGCTGTGCGCGCTCGGCAGCTTCCTCGACCGCGACACGCGCAAGCTCTCGGGGGGCCAGCGCCAGCGGCTGCTGCTGGCGATCGCGCTGGTCAACGACCCCGTGCTGCTGTTCCTCGACGAGCCGACCACCGGCCTCGACCCGCAGGCGCGGCACGCCTTCTGGCGCCTGGTCGAGGGGATCAAGGCGGCGGGCAAGACGGTGCTGCTGACCACCCACTACATGGAGGAGGCCGAGCGGCTGTGCGACCGGGTCGCGATCATGGACCACGGCCGGATCCTGGTCGAGGACACCCCGGCGCGGCTGCTGCGCCAGCACTTCGACGGGGTGCTGGTGCGGCTTCCCGAGAGCGCGCTGCCGGCCGGGCTGCCGTTCGCGCACGAGCGGCGCCACGGCCAGCTGGAATTCCAGGCCAGCGAGCCGGAGGCGGCGCTGCGCCGGCTGCTCGACCACGGCGTTCCCCTCGACGGCCTCTACATCCACCACCCGACGCTCGAGGACCTGTTCCTCAAGCTCACCGGCCACGCGCTGCGCAGCTGAGATGGAGCGTTTCCTCGCCGTCCTGCACGCGCGCAACCTGGAGTTCTTCCGCGACCGCTCGGCACTGGTCTGGAACCTGGTCTTCCCGGTCCTGCTGGTGGCCGGCTTCGCCTTCGCCTTCTCCGGCCCGGAGCGCGCGCTGTACAAGGTCGGCACGCTGCAGGCGGCCGCGGCCGACCCCGCCGGGCGGGCGTTCCTCGCCACCCGCCACCTCGACTTCGTCGCCTACGCCGAGCGCGAGCGCGCGCTGGAGCAGCTGCGCCGGCACCAGCTGGCGCTGCTGGTCGAGTTCGCGCCGACACCGCGCTACTGGGTCAACGCCGACGCCCCGGCCGGCTACGTGGTCGAGCGGCTGCTGCGCGCGGCCGGCGCCGACTACCCGAAGGAGACGGTGCAGGGGCGGGCGATCCGCTACGTCGACTGGGTGCTGCCGGGGGTCCTCGGCATGAACCTGATGTTCAGCTCCCTGTTCGGGGTCGGCTACACCATCGTCCGCTACCGCAAGAACGGCGTGCTGAAGCGGCTCAAGGCGACCCCGCTCAGCGCATTCGAGTTCCTCGCCGCGCAGGTGGTGTCGCGGCTGGCGATCCTGCTCGCGGTGTCGAGCTTCCTGCTGACCAGCTGCAGCCTGCTGATCGACTTCCCGATGCACGGCAGTTACCTGGACCTGCTGCTGATCGCCTTCGTCGGCTGCTTCTGCCTGATCAGCCTCGGCCTGCTGGTCGCCTCGCGCACCGCCAGCGAGGAGTGGGCCGGCGGCGTGCTGAACTTCTGCAGCTGGCCGATGCTGTTCCTGTCCGGGGTCTGGTTCTCGCTCGAGGGCTCGCCGCAGCTGATGCAGTGGGCCGCGCAGCTGCTGCCGCTGACCCACCTGATCGACGCCGCGCGCAGCATCATGCTCGACGGCGCGACGCTGCTCGAGGTGGCGCCGCAACTCGCCGCGCTCACCGGGATGAGCCTGCTGTTCCTGGCCGCCGGGGCCAGGCTGTTCCGCTGGGACATCGATTGACCGGGGTCAGATCACCACGCCGGCCCAGGCCGCCGCCAGCGAGACCAGCGCGCCGAAGGTCAGCGGCCCGCGCAGCCCCGGGTACCAAGCGGGCACCAGCGCGAAGGCGGCCGCGCGCAGCTCGGCGAACAGCAGCACCAGGAAACCGAGGCCGAGCAGCGGGTAGCCGGCGATCGGCGGCAGCAGCAGCCCGAGCCAGCCGACCAGCGACGGCACCACGCTGAGCAGCAGCTGGCGGACGCGGGCCGGGGTCGGCTCCTCCGCGTGCATCGCCAGGCCCCAGTGGATCGCGCCCATGAAGCCGAGGATCACCGCCGCGTAGGCCTGCAACGGCATGTGCGGGTCGAGCCACGGCAGCGGCAGCGTCTCCCTCCAGGCGAGCGCGGCACCGAACACGAACGGCAGCAGGCCGAGGTAGCCGAGCTGGGCGGCGAGGCGGGAGAGTGGCGTGGTGTCGAGGCTCATCGTGGGCGCTTCTCGTCCGTGCTGCGGGGCCAGGGAACGCGTGGGCCGGCGTGCGGCTCGAAACCCACGGGCGGCCGTTCCCGTCACGGCGCGCCCTGCCAGCGTAACGGAGCAACCGATGGACCGACCTGACCTGCAGCAAGCGGCGGCCTCGGCGAAACCCCGGCCCCGGCCGCGCAGCGACGCGCCGCAACCGCTGCAGGGTGGCCTGGTCGCTACCGCCCTGGGGCTGTTCGCGCTGCCGCTCGGCGCCTGGCTGCACGGCATCCCGGCCGGCGCGCTGCTGCTGCTGGCCGGCGGCTGGTGCCTCTACGCGATGAACCGGCGCTCGCGACGCCTTGCGCTGCTGCTGCTCGGCGGCCTCGCCGCGCTGGCCACCTGGTGGCTCGCGCGCGGCTGAGCGCAGGCCGCCACGCTCACGGCAGGTCGTGGCCGTAGCGGCGGATCAGCACCACCAGCGCGTCGCTGGCCTGCTCCAGCCAAGCCACGGCCTCGCGGTACTCGCCGGCCGCGGCGTACTTGTGCGCGACCCAGTGCAGGCGCAGCGACTCGTCCACCACGGCACGCACGGGCCCGGCCTGGGCCGGGTCGGCGCGCGGCCCCTCGAGCAGCAGCTGGGCCAGCAGCAGGTAGGTGTCGTGACGGTCGACCTCGTACTCGTACTCCTCGCGCGCGCTGCCGAAGCGCAGCTCGCGCACCAGCGTCTGCCCGCCGCGCAGCCGGACGATCTCGCCCTGCAGCAGCGCGTAGGCCTGCTTCAGCTGGGGCAGGGCGTCGTCGAGCCGCCCGGCGGCACGGTCGCGCTCGGCGCCGGAGCGCAGCGCGGCCACCTGCGGGGTGACCTCCAGCGCACTGTCCGCCAGTTCCGCGCGCACCGCCCGGTACGCCTCTTCGAGCGCCTGCACGCTGGCCAGCAGGCTCGCGTAGCGTCGTTGGCGGGTCTCCGTCGCGGGGGTCGCCGGCACCTCGGGCGCCACCGCCGGGGCGATCACGCCGGGCTGGCTGGCCAGGCGGCGCACCACCAGCTGCACCAGGGTGTAGGCCTGGTCCAGCTGGCCGTAGGCCTGGTCGGCGTCGCCCGCCTCCCAGGCGGCCTGCGCCGCGGCCTGCAGCGTGCCGACGGTCTCCACCGCGCGCTCGACGCTGCGCCCGTCCTGCAGGCGCTGCGCGGCCAGCACCAGGGCGTTGACCGTGGCCTGGCGCGCCTCGAAATCGTAGCGGTGGGCGGCGACGGCGGTGAGCGCCAGCAGCATGGCGAGCAGCCCGGCGCACAGCGACGCGGCACGGCGGACGGGCGGGACGGAGAGAATGGGTTGGCGCATGGCGACCTCCTGTCACGGTGCGGAACCGGCGGGTGAGATTCCACCTCCAGTATAGGCAGGACCGGCGTTCAGGCCTCGTCGGCGGGGGCGGGCCCAGGGGGCGGCAGGCGGAAGTGCTGCAGCAGGAACGCCTCCTCGAGCGGGGTCAGGTCGAAGCGCCGCGCCGCCTCCTCGAGCGCCGCGGTCGAGTGGTCGCCGTGCTCGCCGATCCAGCGCAGCGCGCGGCGCAGCCCCTCGCCGTGCGGCAGCAGCCCGCCGCCGTGTTCTGCCCAGGACATCGCGCGCCTCGCCTGCGTGCCTGCCCCCGAGTATGGCCCAGCGGCGGGGACCCGCGCGGCGCAGGCGGCCCGGTCGCAGCCGCTTGCTAGACTTCGAGTGGAGGCTGCCGATGACACGGAGCGTCGCGCACAAGCTCACCGCGCGCTGTGCCGCGTGGTTGCTGGCGGCCCTGCTCGGGTGCGCCGGCGCGCTGCTCCACGGCCCCGCGAACGCGGCCACGGACGCGCCCGGCAGCGCGGCTCCCGGCGCCGTCGAGCTGCACTTCTTCTGGTCGGAGAGCTGCCCGCACTGCCGCGCGGCGCGGCCGTTCGTCCGCCAGCTCGCCGCCGAGCTGCCGTGGCTGGTGGTGCACGATCACCGCCTCGACGGTGACCCGGAAGCGGTGCGCCGCTACGTCGCGCTGGCCGCCGCGCTCGGCCAGCAGGCCCGCTCGGTGCCGGCGTTCCTGTTCTGCGAGCGGATGTGGGTCGGCTACGACGACGCGGCGACCACCGGGGCGGCGCTGCACGCGGCGCTGCAGGCCTGCCGCGCGGCGCGAACGGCCGCCGCGCCGCCGTCCAGCGCCAGCGTCCCCGCCCCGGCCGTGCCGGACGCGCTGCCCGGCCTCGGCGGGCGCGACCCGGCGACGCTGTCGCTGCCGCTGCTGACGCTGCTGCTGGCGGGGCTCGACGCGTTCAACCCGTGCGCCTTCTTCGTGCTGCTGTTCCTGCTCAGCCTGATGGTGCACGCGCGCAGCCGCGCCCGCATGCTGCTGGTCGGCGGCGTCTTCGTGCTCTGTTCCGGGCTGGTCTACTTCGCCTTCATGGCCGCCTGGCTGAACCTGTTCCTGCTGGTCGGCGGCCAGGCGCCGGTCACCGCCGCCGCCGGCGCGGTCGCCCTCGGGATCGGCATGCTGAATGCCAAGGACTACTTCCATCCCGGCGCCGGCCCGAGCCTGGCGATCCCCGACACCGCCCGGCCGGGCCTCTACCGGCGCGTGCGCGCGCTGGTCGGCAGCGAGCGGCTGCCGGCGCTGCTGGCCGGCAGCGTGCTGCTGGCGCTGGCGGCCAACAGCTACGAGCTGCTGTGCACCGCCGGCTTCCCGATGGTCTACACCCGGGTGCTGACGCTGCACGCGCTGCCCCCGCTCGGCCACTACGCCTGGCTGGCGCTGTACAACGTGATCTACGTGCTGCCGCTGCTGGCGATCGTGCTGCTGTTCGGCGCCACGCTCGGCGCGCGCAGGCTCACTGCCGACCAGGGCCGGCTGCTGAAGCTGCTCTCGGGGTTGATGATGCTCGGCCTCGGCGCGCTGCTGCTGCTCGCCCCCAACCTGCTGGCGAACCCGTGGACCGGCGCCGCGCTGGTCGCCGCGGCGCTGCTGCTGACCTGGCTGGCGCGTCGCCGGCTGCGCTCAGCCGGGTGAGGCCGCGCCCTCGCGCACCGCGAGCAGCATGTAGTTGACCGCCAGCGACCGGCACAGGTGCATCTGCCGGGTCAGCGGGTTGACGCGGACACCGCTGCGCGCCACCACCTGCAGCCCGTCGCGCGCGCACAGCGCCTCCAGCTCGGACGGGCGCGGGAACTTGCGCCACCGGTGGGTGCCGCGCGGCAGCCAGCGCAGCAGGTGCTCGGCGCCGACGATGGCGAACAGCCACGCCTTGGGCGTGCGGTTCAGCGTCGCCAGCGCCTGCACGCCCCCCGGCCGCACCAGCCGGTTGCAGGCGGCCATGAACGGCGGCAGCGCGGCGACGTGCTCGACCACCTCCATGTTCAGCACCGCGTCGTAGCTGGCGCCGCCGGCGGCCAGCGCCTCGACGCTCTGCACCCGGTAGTCGATCGCCAGCCCCTGCGCCGCGGCGTGGCGCGTGGCGATGGCGATGTTGCGCGCGACGATGTCGATGCCGGTGACCGCGGCGCCGAGCCGCGCCAGCGACTCGCTGAGGATGCCGCCGCCGCAGCCGATGTCGAGCACGCGCACGCCGGCCAGCGGCTGCGCCGCGGTCGCCGGCAGTCCGAGCCGCGCGACCAGCTGGTCGCGCAGCCAGCCGACGCGCAGCGCGTTGAGCCGGTGCAGCGGCCAGAACGGCCCGCCCGGGTCCCACCAGAGGTCGGCGATGCGCTCGAAGCGGCGCAGCTCCTCGGGGTCGGCGCTCGGCGGTGGCGTGGCGTCGGTCACCGTTGGCCCCGGCTCACCGCTGCGCCGGCAGGTAGTCGTCGGACCAGCGCAGCACGACGTTGAACGAGATCGACAGGCGCGGCTCGCGCGCCAGGTTCGGGTGCACGAAGTGGTGCAGGAACGCCGGCCACAGCAGCAGCATCCCCGGGCGCGGGCGCACGGTGTGCTCGGGGTCGACCTGGGCGTCGCCGCGGATCGCGTTCATGTTGGCCTGCGGCCGCGGGTCGTAGAACGAGATCGCGCCGGGGCGGCGGTCGCTGCGGCCCGGCAGCGGCTCCGGGTGCTCCGGGACGGCGACGTAGTAGGTGCCGCTGAGGTAGCTGTGCGGGTGGTTGTGCGGGTCGTGGTAGTCGCCGAAGCGGTTGACGTTGGCCCAGCCCTGCAGCGTCCAGTTGACCGCGTAGTCGAGCCCCTGGCGGCGCAGGAACAGGATCACCGCCCGGTTGGCGCACTCGCGCAGCCAGTCGAGCGCGGGGTGCTCGAGCTCGAGCAGGT
>DATCZX010000410.1:0-2937 GCA_036525695.1 Gammaproteobacteria bacterium
AAACTGCGCGCGCCGCGGCCACCCGCCGCGGCACGGCCCGCGTGGCCGTACCCCGGCCTGACGGAGCCCGCCCGCCGTTGTCCAACCCGTACTTCAGCGTCGCCGCGGTGATCGCCGGCGTGACCCTGTTCCAGGGCGCCAACGGCCTGCTCGCGGTGCTGCTGCCGCTGCGCATGGAGGCGGCCGGCTTCAGCCTGGTCGAGATCGGCCAGGTCGGCTCGGCCCACGGCCTCGGCTTCCTGCTCGGCTGCCTGCTGGTGCCGCGGCTGATCGCCGGGGTCGGCCACATCCGCGCCTTCGCGCTGTTCGCCGCGCTGCTCGCGGTGACCCTGATGAGCTTCCCGGCCTGGATCTCGCCGTGGGCCTGGGCCGGGCTGCGCTTCGTCGGCGCGGCCTGCTTCGCCGGCCTGTTCACGGTCGCCGAGAGCTGGATCGCCGACCGCACCGGCAGCGCCGAGCGTGGCCGCGTGCTCGGCTTCTACATGGTCTGCCACAAGGCCGCGCTGGCCGGGATGCCGCTGCTGCTGCTCGGCGCCGACCTCGGTGGCCCGGGCTTCTTCATGCTGGCCAGCGCGCTCTGCTCGCTGGCGCTGGTGCCGGTCGCGGCGTCGCGCGGCGGCCACCCGGCGCCGGTCACGCTGGAGACGCTGGGCCTGCGCCGGCTCTACGCGATCGCCCCGGTCGGCGTGGTCGGCTGCTTCGCCACCGGGCTGATCAACGCGCCGGTGATCGCGCTGGCCCCGGTCTACGGCACCGGGGTCGGCCTGAGCCTCGGGCTGACCACGCTGCTGCTGCCGGCGATGCAGTTCGGCAGCCTGCTGTTCCAGTGGCCGATCGGTCACCTGTCCGCCCGCGGCGACCGCCGGCGGGTGATCCTCGGCCTCGAGCTGGCGGTGCTGGCGCTGTCGCTGCTGCTGCTGTTCGGCCGGCAGCTGCCGACCGACGCGCTGCCCTGGCTGTTCCTGGCCTGGGGGGCCGCCGCGCTGTCGGTCTACGCGATCTGCATCGCCCACGCCAGCGACCTCGCCCGCCCGGAGCAGCTGGTGCCGCTGGTCAGCAGCCTGCTGCTCGCCTGGGGTGCCGGCGCGGTGCTCGGGCCGCTGCTCGTCGCGTGGTCGATGGCCGCGTTCGGCGACGAGGCGCTGTTCGGCTACGCCGCGCTGATCGCCGCCGGCTTCAGCGTTTTCCTCGGCTGGCGCATGCGCCGGCGGCAGCTGCCGGCCGACCAGCCGCACGCGCCGTTCGTCAACCTGCCGGCCACCTCGACCGCGGTGGCCGAGTTCGCCGCCCCCGCCGTGCCCGCCGCCGGCGCGGACGGCAGGCAAGCCCGCGCCGCGGAGGAATGACACGCGCCGGGGCGCCGGCCTCAGTTGCGCGGCCGGCTCGGGTCGACCCAGACCTGCCCCTGCTCGACCGCGACGCGGAAGGTCGCGACCGGGTCGACCGCCGGCTCCTCCTGCGGCTGGCCGGTGCGCAGGCAGAAGCGGCTGCCGTGCAGCGAGCACTTGATGCGGTCGCCGTCGAGGCAGCCGTAGGAGAGCGGGTAGTCCTCGTGGGTGCAGAGGTCGGCGACCGCGTAGAAGGTGCCGTCGACGTTGGCCACCAGCAGCGGGATCCCGGCCACCGTCACCGCGACGAACCGGCCCGGCGGGATCGCCTCGACCGGTGCTACCGGCTGGAACGGGCCCTGCATCGCACGCCCCCGCGTCAGCCGAGCCGCGCCACGGCACGCCCCGAGTCGAGCGCGGCGCGCACCCGCGCCCCGGCCGCCTCGAACGTCGCCGCGTGGCCGAGCTGCCACAGCACCAGCGCGCCACCGAGCAGCAGGCTGTCGTAGGCCGCTCCCGGCGCCCCGCCGAGCGCGGCGCGCCCGGCAGCCGCGGCCGCGGCGGCGGTCGCCACGACGTCGTTGGCGATGGCGATGTCGTCGCCGGGACGCTGCGTCGTCGGCAGGTCGTCGGGCAGCGGCACCGCGCGCACCGGCTGGGCGATGCCGAGCACCGCCGGGTCGAAGTCGAACGGCTCCTCCTCGCCGCCGTGGCGGTAGGCGAAGCAGCGTCCCGCCTGGCGCAGCGACGGCACCACGCCGCCCTCGACGCCGCGCACCAGCACCGCCGAGGCGAAGCCGGCGTGGCGCGCGAGCAGCGCGTAGATCCGCGGGTAGGGCTTGTGCACGTAGCCGGTCACCAGGTGGGTCGCGCGGCGCCCGTGCAGCGGGCGCGCCAGCACCTCGACCGTGGTCAGCGCCTGGCGCTTGACGATGGTCGAGCGGAACGGCACCAGGTCGTGCAGCGCCGGGCAGAAGGCGCGCTGGTCGAGGTAGCCCCAGCCGAGCGCCGGGTCGGCCAGGCGCGCGGCGACCGCGGCGGGGTCGAGGTCGACCGCGAGGCCGGCCGCGGCCAGCACGTGCCGGTGGGTGACGCCGAACTTCGGGCCGACCGCGTCGAGGCCGTGGGCGACCACGCGCAGCCCGCACTCGGCGAGCAGCGCCGGCAGGAACGGCGCCGCCGGCAGGTGGCGGTTGAAGCCGTCGTAGGGGTCGGCCAGGTCGACCACGTCGTCGACCTCGGCGACCACGTGCCGGGTGGCCTCCCGCACCGCGTCGAGGATGCCGCGCACCTCGTCGTCGGTCTCGCGCTTCATCCGCAGCGCGATCAGGAAGATCGCCGCCTGCACCGGGTCGACCTCGCCGGCGAGGATCGCCGCCATGCCGCGGCGCGCCTCGTCGAGGGCCAGGTCCTTGGAGAGTTCCGGCCCGGTGGCGACGCGCTGGATGATCGAGCGCATCAGGGCCTGGGGGGAAGCGTCGGGGAGCGGGTCAGCGTGCATCGGCCGGTTCCGGCCGCCGAAGGGCGGCAGCATGGTGTGCCGCATTGTGCCGGATTCCACCACGCCGGCCTTGACCTGCCTCAGGCGGGGGCCGTTCGGCGCCACCCC
>DATCZX010000411.1:0-2324 GCA_036525695.1 Gammaproteobacteria bacterium
CGCGTCGCTCGACTTCACCGTGGCCAGCGCGTTGCCGGCGTAGATCGGGCGCACGAACGTGTCTCCACCGTCGACGGCGACGATCTCCGAGATCATCGCCACGTCCTTCAGCGCCGCGACCCGCGGCAGCAGGTTCTTGCCCGAGGTGGTCGCCGGCGCCAGCAGGTGGCTGTAGCCGTCCGCCAGGCTCAGCAGCAGGTCCGCCACCGGTTCGGCCAGCGGGTGCAAGTAGTGCGCGTCGTCGACCAGCAGCACCTTGTCCACGCCGGCCACCTGGGCGGCCTGTTGCGCGACCCCGGCGCAGCCGGACCCGGCCACCAGCACGGTCACCGGGCCACCGCACTGCACGGCCGCGGTCACGGCGTGCAGCGTCGCCGGCTTCAGGGTGGTGTTGTCGTGTTCCGCGAGTACCAGGCTGGCCATCTCAGATCACCTTCGCTTCGTTCTTCAGTTTCTCGATCAGCGCGTCGACGTCGGGGACCTTGACCCCGCCCTGGCGCACCGGCGGCTCGCTGACCTGCAGCGTCTTCAGCCGCGGCGTCACGTCGACCCCGAGCTCGTCGGGGGTGACCACGTCGAGCGGCTTCTTCTTCGCCTTCATGATGTTGGGCAGCTTGGCGTAGCGCGGCTCGTTCAGGCGCAGGTCGGTGGTCACCAGCGCCGGCAGCTGCAGGTCCACCGTTTCCAGGCCGCCGTCGATCTCGCGCGTCACCTCGACCCGGCCGTCGCCCACGGTGACCCGCGAGGCGAAGGTGCCCTGCGGCCAGCCGAGCAGCGCGGCGAGCATCTGCCCGACCTGGTTCGAGTCGTCGTCGATCGCCTGCTTGCCCAGGATCACCAGCCCCGGCTGCTCGCGCGCGACCAGCGCCTGCAGGCACTTGGCCACCGCCAGCGGCTGCAGCTCGGCGCTCGACTCGACCAGGATGCCGCGGTCGGCCTCCATCGCCAGCGCCTGGCGGATGGTCTCCTGGCACTTCGCCTCGCCGAGCGAGACCACGACCACTTCCGACGCCTTGCCGGCCTCGCGCAGCCGGACCGCCTCCTCGACGGCGATCTCGTCGAACGGGTTCATCGACATCTTGACGTTGGCCGTCTCCACCCCGCTGCCGTCCGCCTTGACGCGGACCTTCACGTTGTAATCGACGACGCGCTTGACTGCGACGAGGACTTTCACCGGTTGCATGCTCCCTTGGTTCGGCCGCGGCCTTAGCTTAATCGGGTTCCGGGCGGCGGCGCGCCCCCGCCTCGCGGGCAGGGGTCAGGGCCGGGCCGGCCGGGGTGGGCCAGAGTACATGGCAGTTTACGTAAACGTCAATTCAGCCCGGCTCGCCATCCGCCGGCCCGGTCGCGCCGTCGCCGGTGTAGAACTGCGGCCAGCGCCGCAGCACCACCGGGCCGTCGCTGCGCAGCGTGTAGCAGGTGTCGATGATGTGCGGCCGGGCCCGCTGGGGCTGGCCGCGGTCGCGCTGCTCGCGCTCCAGGTAGATGGTCTGGAAGGCCGCGGTGGCCAGCGACCCGACCAGCTCGACCAGGTGGGTGCAGCCGGCGCGCCCGCCGAGTCGCTCGCGCACCGCGCGGGTGAAGCCGGGGGCGATGCGCAGCCCGACCAGGCGCTGGAAGTTCGGCGTCACCTCGCGGCAGATCGGGTTCGGCACCGCGTCGCTGGCCACCTCGATGGCGTGGATCAGCAGGTCGAGGTCGACCGTCAGGCGCAGGCGCATGCCGTGGATCGGCGTGCTGGCCGGGATCTCCTGCTGGTGGTGGTTCGGCACCGGGAACGGCTTGGTGTCGTCCAGCGCCCCCTCGATGTCGTAGAGGCCGTCGGCGCGGCGGAAGCCCTGGCAGATCACCTCGCGGCGGTGGTGCAGCTCGCGGGCGACGGTCGGTTCGCTGAGAGGCATGCAGCGGATCTCCGTGGTCGGGGGTCAGGCCGGCGTGGCCAGCGCGCGCGCCACGCGGCCGCTCGGCGGGCGGCCGAGCCGCTCGCTGATGAAGGCGCCGGCGGCGAGCAGCGCCTGCAGGTCGACCCCGGTCTCGATGCCGAGGCCGTCGAGCAGGTAGAGCACGTCCTCGCTGGCGACGTTGCCCGAGGCGCCGCGCGCGTACGGGCAGCCGCCGAGCCCGGTGACCGCGCAGTCGATCACCGCGATGCCCTGCTGCAGCACCGCGTAGAGGTTGGCCAGCGCCTGGCCGTAGGTGTCGTGGAAGTGGGCGGCGATCAGACGGATATCGACCGTGTTTTTCAGGTCAGTCAGCAGATTTCGTACCTGACGGGTAGTACCCACACCAATGGTATCGCCCAGGCTGACTTCATAGCAGCCCAT
>DATCZX010000412.1:0-2735 GCA_036525695.1 Gammaproteobacteria bacterium
CCGGGCCGTGCAGCAGCGCGGCACACAGCGACTCGGTGTCGAGGTGGAACTCGGCGAGGATGCCGGCGACGGCGACGGCGTCGTGGAGTTCGTCCGCGCGCGTCTGCTCCGCGCCGGCCTCCTCGAGCCAGCGCCAGGCGGTCGCGACCAGCTCCGGGTCGACCTCCGGCGCCGCTACCAGCAGCCCGGCGAGGCCGTCACCGTGCCGCGCGCTCTGGGTTACCGTGACCATGCTTGCGACCCCGAGTATCGACCACGCGGCACCGGGCGGCCAGCGCGCCGGCGGCGGTTTGCAGCGACCGCCGCGTGGGCTAGGCTTCGTTTGGGGAGCGTGCCGCCGGCAGCCACGCCGGGTTCCGCTCCCCGCCGACGAGGAGCCAGCGCATGAAGAACCTTATCCCTCGCGTGGGTGACTGGTACCGCAACCACCTGCAGCAGTCCTTCGAGATCGTCGCCTACGACGAGGCCGAGGGCACGGTCGGGATCCAGTACTTCGACGGCGACCTGGAGGAGATCGAGCTGGATGCCTGGCAGCAGATGGAGATCGAGTCGATCGACGCGCCCGAGGACTGGTCGGGACCGTTCGACGGCATCGGCCGCGAGGAGATGGGTGACGTCGAGATGTCGGTGTTCAACGGCAGCCTCGACAGCGTGCTCGACGACCTCGACCGCAACGACTGAACGACCTCCTCAACGGCCGAGGCCGCTGCACAGCGGGTAGGAGACCATCCCGTCGGCGAGCTTCGGCTCGAACCAGGTCGACTTGGGCGGCATCACCTGCCCGGCGTCGGCCACCGTCATCAGCTGCTCCAGGCGCGTAGGGAAGAGCGAGAAGGCCACCGCCATGCCGCCGTCGTCGACGCGCCGCGCCAGCTCGGCCAGCCCGCGGATGCCGCCGACGAAGTCGATGCGCTGGTCGCGGCGCGGGTCGTGGATGCCGAGCACCGGCTCGACCAGCTGCGCCGCGAGCAGGCTGACGTCGAGGCTGGCTACCGGGTCGAGGGCCTGCATCCGCGCGCCGTCCAGCGTCAGCCGGTACCACTGGCCCGGCAGGTACATGCCGAACTCGCCGCTGCGCTGCGGCCGCACCGGCTCGTCGCTGGGCGCCACCGCGAAACGTTCGCGCACGCGCTCCAGGAACGCCTCGGGGCCGAGACCGTTCAGATCGCGCACCACCCGGTTGTAGTCGAGGATGCGCACCTCGTCGGACTGGAACAGCACCGCCAGGAAACCCTCGCACTCCGCGCTCCAGCCGCTGCCTGCGCGCCGCCGTTGCGCCGCCACGCGCGACGCGGCGGCCGAGCGGTGGTGCCCGTCGGCGATGTACAGGGTGCCGATCTCGCCGCCCTGCTGCGGGTCGAACAGGGCGCTGATCTGGTCGATGCGCGAGCGCTCCCCGATCACCCAGAGGGTGTGGCGGACCCCGTCGCCGGTGCTCACGTCGACCTCGGGCTGGCCGGCCACCACCGGCTGCAGCAGCTCGCGCAGCCGCGGGTTGCTGCGGTGGGTCAGCTTGACCGGCCCGGTCTGCGCGTCGAGCGCGTCGATCTGGCGCACCCGGTCGTCCTCCTTGTCCGGGCGCGTGTACTCGTGCTTGCGGATCAGGTTCTCGTCGTAGGCCGGTACCGACGCGGCGGCGACCAGCCCGGTCTGCACGTGCGTGCCCATCTGCAGCCGGTAGGCGTAGTAGCACGGCAGCGGGTCGCGCAGCAGCACCCCCTGCTCGAGCATCCGGTCGAGGTTCTCGCGCCCCTTGGCGTAGACCGCAGGGTCGTACGGCGACAGGTTCTCGGGCAGGTCGATCTCCGGCTTGGAGATGTGCAGGAAGCTCCACGGCCGGCCGCGGCTGCGCTCGCGCGCCTCGGCGCTGCTGAGCACGTCGTACGGCGGCGCGAGCACCTCGGCGGCGCGCCCCGGGGCTGGGCGCAGCCCGGCAAACGGCTTGATCAGGGCCATCTTCACTCCTCGCGCGGGGACCGCGGCGGAACGGAGATCATACCGGCCCGGTGGGCAGGGGCAAGCGCAGTGGCGCTCACCGGCTCTCCGCGCGATCGACCGACTGGAAGCCGCGCGGCAGCGGGTTGCCGCGCCGCCCGCGCTCGCCGCGGTAGAGCTGGAGGTCGGCCGGCTTCAGCGTCAGGTGGCGCTTGCCGCAGTAGAGCGTCAGGCTGCCGTCGGCCGGCAGCGTGGCCAGCGCGGCGACGAACTCGCTGCGCGCGGCGACCCGCGCGGACGGGATCTGCACGATCTTGTTGCCCTTGCCGCGCGGCAGCTGCGGCAGCTCGGCGAGCGGGAAGACGAGCAGCCGGCCGGCCGTGGTGACGGCCGCGACCAGCGCACCGGCCGGGTCGTCGACCGTCAGCGGCGGCAGCACGCGGGCGCCCTTGGGCAGGCTCAGCAGCACCTTCCCCGACTTGTGCCGCGAGGTCAGCCCGTCGAGCGTGGTGACGAAGCCGTAGCCGGCGTCGGAGGCCACCAGCACGGTCTGCTCGGGACGGCCGAGCAGCACCGCGGCGAACGAGGCGCCGCTCGGCGGCGCCAGGCGCCCGGTCAGCGGCTCGCCCTGGCCACGCGCCGAGGGCAGCGTGTGCGCGCCCAGCGCGTAGCTGCGCCCCGTGGAGTCGAGAAACAGCGCCTGCTGGTTGCTGCGCCCGCGCGCGGCGGCGAGGCAGTCGTCCCCGGCACGGTAGCTGAGGCTCCCCGGGTCGATCTCGTGCCCCTTGGCGGCGCGCACC
>DATCZX010000413.1:0-8805 GCA_036525695.1 Gammaproteobacteria bacterium
GCCGCTCTTCAGCGCCGCGTTGCGCTGGCGCAGCGCCCGCTGGTAGCGGCACCAGCCGTCGAGGACGTTAGGTTCCACGTGGAACAGTCCGCGGTCGAGGAACTGCCGGCGCAGCACCGGGCCCGCCTGGACCAGGTGGTGGATCTCCGGGTGGATGAACTGCAACGGCAACAGCGCGGCGAGTTCCAGGCTGCTGCGCGCCGCCTGGCCGTCGCGGCGCAGTTCCAGCCGGCCCGCGGCCCGCGCGACGCCGAGCACGTGGCGGCTGCCGTCGCGCTCGCTCAAGCTGCCGCTGACCAGCATCTGCTCGCGGCCGTCGCGGATCAGCCGTGCCGCGTGACGCTGGCGCAGCGGGCGGCCGCGGCCGAGCAGGTAGATCGCCTCGAGCAGGGTGGTCTTGCCGCTGGCGTTGGCGCCGACCAGCAGGTTCAGTCCCGGTCCGGGGGCCAGTTCGGCGGCTTCGATCAGGCGCAGGTCGCGGACCGTCAGCCGGGTCAGCTGCATCGGCCGGGGTGGCGCCGACGGAGGGCGACGGCGCCGCTGCTCACAGGCGCATCGGCATCACGACGTACCTGCACGAGTCACCGGTCTCCGGGGTCAGCAGGCAGCTGTTGCTGGCGTCGGTGATGCGCAGGCGCACGCGCTCGGTGCGGATCGCCGACAGCGCGTCGATGATGTAGTTGGCGTTGAAGCCGATCTCCAGCGGCGCCCCGGTGTAGTCGACCTCGATCTCCTCCTCGGCCTCCTCCTGCTCCGGGTTGTGCGCCTGGATCCGCAGGTTGCCGGTCTCGACCTGGAAGCGGATGCCGCGGTACTTCTCGTTGGAGAGGATCGAGGTGCGCAGCAGCGCCTGGCGTAGCAGGCCGCAGTCGGCCAGCACCTCGTTGTCGACCGCGGCCGGGATCACCCGCTCGTAGTCGGGGAAGCGGCCGTCGATCAGCTTGGTGGTGAACAGCATGCCGGGCAGGGCGACGCGCAGGTGGTTGCTGCCGAGGTCGACGCGCGCCGGGGTGTCGCTGTCGTCGAGCAGCCGCAGCAGCTCGGCGATGCCCTTGCGCGGCACGATCACCTGCAGCGTCTCGGCGACCTCGAGGTCGACCTCGATGTCGCACAGCGACAGCCGGTGGCCGTCGGTCGCCACCGCGCGCAAGCGGCCGCCGGTCAGCTCCAGCATCAGCCCGTTCAGGTAGTAGCGGACGTCCTGCTGTGCCATCGCGAAGTGGGTCGCGTCGATCAGCCCGCGCAGCCGCGCCTGCGGCAGCTCGGCGGTGTGCGTGCTCGCCGCCTCGTCGACCTTGGGAAAGTCGTCGGCCGGCAGCGTGGCCAGCGTGAAGCGGCTGCGCCCGGAGCGCAGCACCGCGCGGTCACCGTCGACGGTCAGGGTGATCTTGGCACCGTCGGGGAGGTTGCGGCAGATGTCCATCAGCTTGCGCGCCGGCAACGTGGTCACGCCGGGCTTGGCCGCGGCGTGCTCGAGGCTGGCGTGCAGCTCGACCTCGAGGTCGGTCGCGGTCAGCGCCAGCGTCTCGGCCCCGGCCTCGACCAGGACGTTGGCCAGGATCGGCAGCGTCTGCCGTCGCTCCACCACGCCGCTGACCTGTTGCAACGGCCGCAGCAACTCTTCTTTCGACAGCTCTATCTTCATAATAAGAACCTTTATTTATTCTCTAAAGGTAGTTACTAGGTTGGCTCGAATCCGTGGATAAGCCATATTTATCGATAAATATCAACAAGTTGTCTTGTTGACGAGGAGCCCGTGAGAGGGCCTCGACAGGCGGGGACAGCCTGTGGATGGGCTGTGCACGCAAGCGCCCCCCGAGTTTCGTCCCGAACGATCCACAGGCCGTCCACATCATGCGCTCAGGATCCGCAGCAGGTTGGTGTAGTCCTCGCTGATCTTCGCATCCGACTCGCGCAGCTCGGCGATCTTGCGGCAACCGTGCAGCACCGTGGTGTGGTCGCGGCCGCCGAAGGCGCTGCCGATCTCCGGCAGGCTGTGGTTGGTCAGCTCCTTGGCCAGCGCCATCGCCACCTGGCGCGGCCGCGCGATCGAGCGCGAGCGCTTGCTCGAGGAGAGATCGGCGATGCGGATCTTGTAGTACTCGGCGACGGTGCGCTGGATGTTCTCGATGGTGACCAGGCGCTCCTGCAGCGCCAGCAGGTCGCGCAGCGCGTCCTTGGTCAGCTCGACGCTGATCGGCCGGCCGGTGAACTGGGCACTGGCGAGCACCCGGCGCAGCGCCCCCTCCAGCTCGCGGATGTTCGAGCGGATCCGCTTGGCGATGAAGAACGCCACCTCGTGCGGCAGGTTGATCCCGCCGAGCTGCGCCTTGCTCATCAGGATCGCCACCCGGGTCTCCAGCTCCGGCGGCTCGATCGCCACCGTCAGGCCCCAGCCGAAGCGCGACTTCAGCCGGTCCTCGAGCCCCTCGACCTCCTTCGGGTAGCGGTCGCAGGTCAGGATCACCTGCTGCCGGTTGTCGAGCAGCGAGTTGAAGGTGTGGAAGAACTCCTCCTGCGAGCGCTCCTTGCCGGCGAAGAACTGGATGTCGTCGATCAGCAGCGCGTTGACCGAGCGGTAGTAGCGCTTGAACTCGTCGATGGTGTTGTGCTGCAGCGACTTGACCATGTCGGCGACGTAGCGCTCGGAGTGCAGGTAGGCGACGCGCACCCCGGGGTGCTGCTCCAGCATCAGGTTGCCGATGGCGTGCATCAGGTGGGTCTTGCCCAGGCCGGTGCCGCCGTAGATCAGCATCGGGTTGTACGAGGTGCCCGGGTGCTGCGCGACCTGCATCGCCGCGGCGCGGCCGACCTGGTTCGACTTGCCCTCGACGTAGCTGGTGAAGGTGAACTCGGGGTTGAGCCGGCTCGCCTGGATCCCGCGCGTGTCGCCACGGGCGGCCTGCTCGCCCGGCACCAGCGGCGCGACCGCGACGTTGCTGCTGCCGATGTCGACCGACAGCCGCGGCGGGGTCTCCGGGCTGAAGCGGGTCAGCAGGCGCTGGATGTCGCCGAGGAACTGCTCCTGCACGCGGTCGCGGACGAAGCGGTTGGGCGCCAGCAGGCGCAGCTCGCCCGGCCCCTCGACGGCCTGCAGCGGGCGGATCCAGGTGTTGAACTGTTGCGAGGAGAGTCCGCTCTCGAGCTCGGTGCAGCAGCGTTTCCACAACGAGTTGACCATCGGCGACGCGTTTCCCCCGGCTGGCACGAAGGGACAGCAGCCACGGCCCCGGACCGAGCGGGCACCGCCGAGCTGAAGTTGTCCCCCGCGCAAAGAAGGCGCCTAGGGTACACCCCTTGCTGGCAGTTATCCACAGGCCGCGCGGGGCTCGCCTAAGCACCTGCGGCGGTTGACAAAGACGCGTCCAGCGCAGTAGTCTGCCGAGCTTTTCGGGTAATGACTGCGGCCCGCGACCGGGCAGGGTGAGCGAGATGAAGAGAACGTTCCAGCCGAGCAATCTGAAGCGCAAGCGCGACCACGGTTTCCGTGCCCGCATGCGCACCCGCGGCGGGCGCAAGGTGATCAACGCGCGGCGGGCCAAGGGCCGCGCCCGGCTGTCGGTCTGACTCGTGCCCGTTGACCGCGCGCGGCCAGGGTTTCCCCAAGCGCGCGCGGCTGCTCAAGCGCGCTGATTTCGACCGGGTCTTCGCCCGCGCGCGCCGCTCCGTCGACGACTGCTTCACCGTGCTGGCCCGCGGCAACGACGACGGCCAGGCACGGCTCGGGATCGCCATCGCGCGCAAGCACGCGGCCCGCGCGACGCAGCGCAACCGGGTCAAGCGGCTGGTCCGCGAGCGCTTCCGGGCCGAGCAGCAGCAGCTGGCAGGGCTCGACCTGGTGGTGATGGGACGCCGCGGCATCGCCGAGCGCGACAACGACGAGCTCAGGTCCTCGCTGGACCGCCACTGGAAACGGCTGATCGAGCAATGCAGACGCTCCTCCTCGTCCTGATCCGCGGCTACCGCCTGCTGCTGAGCCCGTTCCTGGGCCAACACTGCCGCTTCTACCCCACCTGTTCGCAGTACGCGCTCGAGGCGATCGAGAGCCACGGCGCCCTGCGCGGCGGCTGGCTCGGCCTGCGCCGGCTGCTGCGCTGCCATCCCTGGCACGCCGGCGGGGTCGACCCGGTGCCGGAGCACCTCGGAAACTGCCGCCATGGATAACATCCGCGTCTTCCTGTTCCTCGGCCTGGCGATGGTGCTGCTGCTGCTGTACCAGGCCTGGATGCGCGACTACGGCCCGCAGCCGGGCGCTGCCGCCGTCGCCACCACCGCCACGGGCCAGCCGGCGGTGCCGGCGGGGGTCACCCCGGACGGCATCCCGAGCAGCCTGCCGTCGGTGCGCGCGGGATCCGGCACGACCACCGGCGGCGAGGTTCCGGGCCAGGAGCGGTCGCAGCCGGGCGCCCGCGTGCGCGTGGTCACCGACCTGCTCGACGTCGACCTCAGCCTGCTCGGCGGCGACCTGCGCCGCGCCGACCTGCCGACCTACCCGGTGACCCTGGAGCAGCCGGACGTGCCGTTCCGCCTGCTCGACGACAGCGCGGCGCTGTTCCACGTGGCCCAGTCCGGCCTGCTCGCCGGTAGCGGCACCACGGTGCCGAACCACCGCAGCGAGTTCACCGCCGAGCAGCTCGAGTACCGCCTGGCCGACGGCGCCGACCAGCTGGTGGTGCCGCTGCGCTGGCGCGGGGACGACGGCCTCGAGGTCGAGAAGCGCTACCTGTTCCGCCGCGACAGCTTCGTCGTCGAGGTGCAGTTCGTGGTGCGCAACGGCAGCGGCGCGACGCACGAGGTCAGCCAGTACCGGCAGCTGCAGCGGACCCCGCCGACGGACGAGAGCCGGCTGCTCTACACCTACACCGGCGGCGTGATCTACAGCCCCGAGGAGAAGTACGAGAAGATCGACTTCGACGACATGGCCAGCGCGCCGCTGAGCCGCGACATCACCCACGGCTGGGCGGCGATGATCCAGCACTACTTCCTGACCGCCTGGCTGCCGGCACCCGACGAGACCAACCGCTACGAGACCCGCGCGCTGGACGGCGGCCGCTACCTGCTGCGGCTGATCTCCCCGGCACAGCAGCTCGCGCCGGGTGGCGAAGCGACGCTGGCCAGCAGGCTCTACCTCGGGCCGAAGGAGCAGGCGCGGCTGAAGCGCCTCGCCGAGGGTCTCGAGCTGACCGTCGACTACGGCATGCTGACGGTCATCGCCCAGCCGATCTACTGGCTGCTGGACAAGATCCACGGCGTGCTCGGCAACTGGGGCTGGACCATCATCGCGCTGACGGTGCTGATCAAGCTCGCCTTCTACAAGCTCTCCGAGACCAGCTACCGCTCGATGGCCAACATGCGCCGGATGCAGCCGCGGCTGACCGCGCTGCGCGAGCGCTACGGCGACGACAAGCAGCGCCTGCAGCAGGCGATGATGGAGATCTACAAGAAGGAGAAGATCAACCCGCTCGGCGGCTGCCTGCCGATCCTGGTGCAGATCCCGGTGTTCATCGCGCTCTACTGGGTGCTGCTCGAGAGCGTCGAGCTGCGCCAGGCGCCGTGGATCCTGTGGCTCGACGACCTGTCGCGCAAGGACCCCTACTTCGTGCTGCCGATCCTGATGGGCGCGTCGATGTTCGTGCAGCAGAAGCTGAACCCGGCCCCGCCCGACCCGATGCAGGCGAAGATCATGATGGCGCTGCCGTTCGTCTTCACCATCATGTTCATGTTCTTCCCGTCCGGCCTGGTGCTGTACTGGGTCGTCAACAACCTGCTGTCGATCAGCCAGCAGTGGGTCATCACGCGGCGCATCGAGGCCGGGGCCAAGGCCTGAGCCGGCCCCGCGCGGCGGCCTGATGGGCGCGCCCGACGACGCCACCATCGCCGCCGTCGCCACCCCCCCGGGGCGCGGCGGGGTCGGCATCGTCCGCGTCTCCGGCCCGGGCGTCGCCGCCGTCGCACAGGGGCTGCTCGGCCGCCTGCCCGCGCCGCGCGTGGCCGCGCTGCACCGCTTCCGCGACGCCGACGGCGCAGCCATCGACCTCGGCCTGGCGCTCTACTTCCCCGCCCCGCACTCGTTCACCGGCGAGGAGGTGCTCGAGCTGCACGGCCACGGCGGCCCGGTGCTGCTCGACCGCCTGCTGGCGCGCGCGGTCGAGCTCGGCGCGCGCCCGGCGCGGCCCGGCGAGTTCTCCGAGCGGGCGTTCCTCAACGGCAAGCTCGACCTGGCCCAGGCCGAGGCCGTCGCCGACCTGATCGACAGCGGCAGCGCGGCCGCCGCGCGCTCGGCGCTGCGCACGCTCGAGGGGGCGCTGTCGCGCCGCGTCGACGACCTGGTCGAGCGGCTGACCGCGCTGCGCACCCAGGTCGAGGCGGCGATCGACTTCGCCGACGAGGAGCTCGATTTCCTCAGCGACGGCCAGGTCGCGACCGGGCTGCAGGGCTGCGCCGAGGCGCTGGCCGCGGTGCTGCGCGAGGCCGGCCAGGGCCGGCTGCTGCGCGACGGCCTGACCGCGGTGCTCGCCGGGCCGCCGAACGCCGGCAAGTCGAGCCTGCTGAACCACTTCGCCGGGCGCGAGTCGGCGATCGTCACCGCGCTCCCGGGCACCACCCGCGACGTGCTGCGCGAGTTCATCCAGCTCGACGGCCTGCCGCTGCACCTGCTCGACACCGCCGGCCTGCGCGACGCCGCCGACGCGGTCGAGGCGGAGGGGGTGCGCCGCGCGCGCGCGGCCATCGAGGGCGCCGACCGCGTGCTGCTGGTGCTCGACGACGCCGACCCGGGCGCGGCGTCGCCCGCGGCGCTGCTGGCGGGTCTGCCGGCCGCGCTGCCGGTCACCGTGGTGCGCAACAAGGTCGACCTCAGCGGGCGTCCGCCGGGGCTTGGCGACGGCCCGCTCGGGCCCGAGGTCGCGATCTCGGTGCGCACCGGGGCCGGCCTCGGCGCGCTCCGCGACCACCTGCGCGAAGTGAGCGGTTACTCCGGCGCAGAGTCCGGCCAGTTCATGGCCCGCCAGCGCCACCTCGACGCGCTGCAGCGCGCCGCGACGGCGCTCGAAGGGGCCGCCGCGCGGCTCGGCGAGGGGGCCGGCGAGCTGGTCGCCGAGGAGCTGCGCCAGGCCCAGCAGGCGCTCGGCGAGATCACCGGCGCGGTCAGCAGCGACGACCTGCTCGGGCGCATCTTCGCCAGCTTCTGCATCGGCAAGTGATCCGCGGCGCCGGCGCTCAGTGCGCGGGCGGCTGCCGGTTTTCGAACCGCCCGAGCAGCAGCATGCAGCCGGCGCCGGCGAGGCAGGCGCCGCCGCAGAGGGCGAACGCCAGCGGGAAGTTGCCGAGGTCGCCGAGGATCCCGCCGAGCAGCGGGAAGGCGATGCCGCCGACGCCGTAGGAGAGGAACACGTAGGGGTAGTTCTGGCCGACCTTGCCGGCGCCGAAGGTGTCGGCGGTCAGGGTCGGGAACAGCGCGAAGTTGCCGCCGAAGTTGAACCCGATCAGCGTCGCGCCGAGGTAGAGCAGCCACTCGTGGCCGGCCATGCTGCTGAACGCGAACAGCACCAGCCCCTGGCTGGCGGTCATCAGCAGCACCGAGCGGCGCCGCCCGAGGCGGTCGCTGAGCGTGCCCCAGACGATCCGCCCGATGCCGTTGGCCAGGCTGAAGCAGACCGCCATCGCGGTGCCCGCGATCGCGCTGGCCTCGGCGAGCGTGACGCCGTGCGCCTGCAGCGCCTCCATCGGGTAGAGCTTCATCAGCCCGATCGACATCAGGCCGGCGCCGGCGCTGACCGCGAAGGTGGCGAAGATCAGGTAGAAGGCCGGCGTGCGCAGCATCTCGGCGACGGCGTAATCGCGCCCGCCGGCGGCCGTCGCCGCGACCCCCTTGGGGACGACGTAGCCGGGCGGCAGCCAGCTGCCGGGCGGCATGTGCATCCACAGCGAGCCGAGCAGCACCAGCACGGCGAAGGCGATGCCGTAGACGATGAAGGTGCCGCCCAGGCCGAGCAGCTCGAGCAGGTGGCCCCACTGCCCGGCGAGCTTGACCCAGCCCATCGCGCCGAAGCCGAAGCCGGCCACCGCGAGCCCGGTGATCAGCCCCTTGCGGTCGGGGAACCAGCGCATGCCGACCGCGATCGGCACCACGTAGCCGAGGCCGATGCCGGCGCCGCCGACGACGCCGACGCCGAGCAGCACCGGCCAGAAGCCGGTGCCGCCGCTGAGGCCGGCGAGCACGTAGCCGCTGCCGAGCACCAGCCCGGAGAGCACCGCCAGCCGGTGCGGACCCCAGGCCGGCAGCTTGCGCCCGGCCCACACCATCACCACGGCGAAGGTCGCCAGGCTGACCGCGAACACCACCTGGGTGTCGAACTTGCTCCAGCCGGCGGCGCGCAGCGCCGGGGTGAACACCGACCAGGCGTAGATCGCGCCGAGGCTGAGCTGGACCAGCACCGCGCCGAGCACGACCAGCCAGCGGTTGAACAGTTTCGGCTCGGGCACGGGAAGCTCTCCTTGCGACTGCGTGAAGGCGTATACGCGAGCCCGTCGGCAGGGTCAATGGCGGCGCGCCCCTTTCGCCGCGCGACGGTCCGTGATACGAAGGCACTCCCTGGCCCCCACCCGCGGTGAGCAACGATGACGGTCCGCACCATCCTGGTCCTGGTCGACGGCGGCGACAGCAGCCGCGCGACACTGGAGACGGCACTGGCCGTCGGCCGCCGCTTCGCCGTCCACGTCGACGTGCTGCACGTGCGGCCCGCCCCGCTGGCGGCAGTGCCGGCGCTCGGCGAGGGGGTCACCGCGGGCCTCGCCGACCGCGCC
>DATCZX010000414.1:0-2117 GCA_036525695.1 Gammaproteobacteria bacterium
CCAGCCTTCCCTACCCGGACGACGAGAGGAAGAGATCCACACACTCGAGGTAGCGGCGGTAGTCCTCGAGGCAGCTACGAATGGAGGCGTGGACAATCGCCCGGTCGACGTCGTTGTAGTCGTGGACGAGGATATTGCGCAGACCGGCACTGCGCGCGATCGATTCGGCCAGGTCCGCGGGCAGGACGCCGATGCCGGGGAGCATCAGGTAGGTGTCGCGGTAGGTCAGCCGGGTGGACCTGGACTCCGCCGTTGCCAGTTCCGCCAGCAGGTGCTCGTTGATGTCGATGGCGCGCATGACGATCCGCTCGAGCAACCGCTCCACCGCCGCGAGCCGGATCGGGTCGGCCTTCAAGGAGGCCAGGCTCTCGTCACGGAAGCCGAGCAGGCGCTCGAGATCCTCGGCGATCAGCTCGAGCTTGCGCCGGACGAACTCAACCCGGAGCACGCAGGGCGGTCTCGAGGCGTTGCATGCGCTTGCGGAACAGCGCGTGCTGCAACGCGAACAGGTCGGCGGAGTCGACGAAGTCGCGAAACGCAAAGGCGCGGTACTCGCAGAACAGATCCGCGTCCCCGTGCAACAGCACGCCCCGGTGCATCACCTCGTGACGGAGCAGCGGATCCGCCTCCTCCAGTCGCACCAGGTCCAGCGGGTAGCTGCGAAAGACTGCAGACAGGTCGGCGTGGCACTCCAGCAAGCGTGACGCAGGGCAGCCGAGCAGCGCGAGGTCGAGATCGCTCTGCGCCGAGGGCGGCAGGCTGCCCCCGGCCCTGGAGCCGAACATGACCACCAGGCGCAAGCCGTAATCCCCGGCCACCCGTCCGAGAGCCCCCGGATCGAAAACCGGGGATGTCTCGCTACCCTGCTCGCCCGACGCGGCCATTTCCCGGCTCCATTCTCTTGCTGCGTATCTGGATCCCCGCCAAGCATGCCATGAGTGCCGCAGGTCTGCGACCGGGTGATCGCCATGGCCGACCTTCCGCTCCACTCAAGCCGTGCAACCGCCCACACCCAGCACAGGCGAGGCCACGGCCTACCCCTCTGCTACACTCCCCCGGCCCACGCTAAAACAGACGCACGGCGCCCCGAACATGGCGGATACCGAGCAAGACAAGACCCCCGACCGGCTGCAGGCCTTCACCGAGGCGCTGGAGCACGGCAAGCACCCCCACCTGCGCAAGATGCTGAACGACCTGCATCCCGCGGAGGTGGCGCTGCTGCTCGAGTCGCTGCCGGAGGCGCAGCGCGAGCTGACCTGGGAACTGGTCTACCCGGAGAACCGCGGCGACGTCGTCGCCGAGCTGAACGACGAGGTGCGCGCCAAGCTGCTGCGGCAGATGGAGACGCACGAGCTGGTCAGCGTCACCAGCGACCTCGACGTCGACGACCTGGTCGACATCCTGCAGGACCTCCCCGACCGGCTGGTGCCGAAGGTCCTCTCCTCGCTCGACAAGCAGAACCGCCTGCGCGTCGAGGCCGCGCTGCGCTACGACGAGGACAGCGCCGGTGGCCTGATGAGCACCGACACCGTCACCGTGCGCGCCGACGTCACCCTCGACGTGGTGCTGCGCTACCTGCGCATGCGCGGCGAGATCCCGGACCTGACCGACAGCCTGTTCGTGGTCAACCGCTACGACTCCTACCTCGGCCTGCTGCCGCTCGCCGAGCTGCTGACCAACGACCTCGAGCTGACCGTCGCCGAGGTGATGTCGATGGAGGCCGAGGGCATCCCCCCGGAGATGCCGGCGCGCGACGTGGCCAGCCTGTTCGAGCAGCGCGACCTGGTCTCGGCCCCGGTGATCGACGAGCACGGGCGGCTGCTCGGGCGCATCACCATCGACGACGTGGTCGACTACATCCGCGAGGAAGCCGACGAGATGCAGATGGCGCGCGCCGGCCTCGACCCCGAGGAGGACATGTTCGCGCCGATCGTCACCAGCACCCGGCGGCGCGCCTTCTGGCTCGGCATCAACCTCGCCACCGCGTTCCTCGCCGCCTGGGTGATCGGCCTGTTCGAGGAGACCATCCAGCAGGTGGTCGCACTGGCGGTGCTGATGCCGGTGGTCGCCAGCATGGGCGGGATCGCCGGCGGGCAGACGCTGACGCTGACCATCCG
>DATCZX010000415.1:0-11343 GCA_036525695.1 Gammaproteobacteria bacterium
GCCTTCGCCGGCTTATCTGATATGCTCCCGCTCTGCCGTCACCTGGTCACCGACGACGGCGAGATCCTGGCGATGCAGGGGCACTGGCCGGCCGGCGGGCCGGCCGACCTGCCCGCGGGCTTCCGCCTGGTCGAGGTGATCCCGCTGGCCGTCCCCGGCCTGGTCGCGGAACGCCACCTGGTGCGCGTGGTGGCGGACGCCGGGGCAGCCACACGGTGACGCACGGGACAGACGCAGGCATGGCCAGGACACTCGCGATCGTCAACCAGAAGGGCGGGGTCGGCAAGACCACCACCGCGGTCAACCTCGCCGCCTCGCTGGCGGCGCTGCGGCACCGCGTGCTGCTGGTGGACCTCGACCCGCAGGCCAACGCGACCACCGGTTGCGGGGTCGACAAGCACGCGCTGGAGCACAGCAGCTACTCGCTGCTGCTCGGCGAGTCGAGCGCGGCGGAGAGCATCGTCAGCGTCGAGCCGGCCGGCTTCGACCTGCTGCCGGCCAACGCCGACCTGACCGCCGCCGAGATCGAGCTGGTGCAGGCGCCGGCGCGCGAGCAGCGGCTGCGCCGCGCGCTGGAGCCGCTGCGCGGTGACTACCGCTACGTGCTGGTCGACTGCCCGCCGTCGCTGAACATGCTGACGCTGAACGCGCTGGTCGCCGCGGACGGCGTGCTGGTGCCGATCCAGTGCGAGTTCTACGCCCTCGAGGGGCTCACCGCGCTGCTCGACACGGTGCAGCAGGTGCAGCAGCGGATCAACCCGGAGCTGCAGCTGGAGGGGCTGCTGCGGACCATGTTCGACGCCCGCAACAACCTCGCCAACGACGTCTCGCGCCAGCTCGAGCAGCACTTCGGCGAGCGCGTCTACCGCACGCTGATCCCGCGCAACATCCGCCTCGCCGAGGCCCCGAGCCACGGCCTGCCGACGATGCACTACGACAAGACCTCGAGCGGTGCGCTGGCCTACCTGGCGCTGGCCGGCGAGCTGGTCCGGCGTGACCGCGCACCCGGCGCGGCAACCGCCTGAGATTCCTGGGAGAGGGGTGATGACGGCAAGAAAACGCGGTCTCGGGCGTGGCCTGGATGCGCTGCTCGGCGGCAGCGCCCGCGCGGCCGAACCGGCGCGCGGGCCGGGCAGCGAGGGGACGCTGCGCAACCTCCCGGTGGACCTGGTCCAGCGCGGCCGCTACCAGCCGCGCAGCGACATGCGTCCCGAGTCGCTCGAGGACCTGGCCAACTCGATCCGTGCCCAGGGCGTGGTGCAGCCGGTGGTGGTGCGCCCGGTCGGCGACGGCCGCTACGAGCTGATCGCCGGCGAGCGCCGCTGGCGCGCCGCGCAGCTGGCCGGGCTGCACGAGGTGCCGGCGGTGGTGCGCGAGGTGCCGGACCAGGCCGCGGTGGCGATGTCGCTGATCGAGAACATCCAGCGCGAGAACCTGAACCCGCTGGAGGAGGCGCGCGCGCTGCAGCGGCTCTGCGACGAGTTCGGCCTGACCCACCAGGCGGCGGCGCAGGCGGTCGGCCGCTCGCGCGCGGCGGTCAGCAACCTGCTGCGCCTGCTCGAGCTCGGCGACGAGGTCAAGGCGCTGCTCGAGCAGCGCAGCCTGGAGATGGGCCACGCGCGGGCGCTGCTGGCGCTGCCCGCGGCGCGCCAGGCCGAGGTCGCGCGCCAGGTGGCGGCCAGGGGGCTGTCGGTGCGCGAGACCGAGGCGCTGGTGCGGCGGACGCTGGCCCCGGCGGAGCCGAAACCCGCGCCACGGCCGGACCCGGACGTGCAGCGGCTGGAGCAGGAGCTGTCGGCGCGGCTGGGGGCGAAAGTGCACATCCGCCACGGGCGCGGTGGCAAGGGACGCCTCGAGATCGACTACGGCTCGCTCGACGAGTTAGATGGAATTTTGTCACATATCAAATAATTTCATTGGTGCGACGAGCACTTAGGCGACTAGCCTCCAGTAACCGGGCACCCGGACCCGGTTCGACAAAGGAGGTAGAGAAAATGCAGATCGCCGACATCATGACCCGCGCCGTGCGCAGCACGACCCCTTCCACCAGCCTCGCCGAGGTCGCCGCGATGATGTGCCTGAACCGGCTCAGCGGGCTGCCGGTGGTCGACGACCAGGAGCGCCTGATCGGCTTCATCGCCGAGCGCGACATCCTGCACTTCCTGTTCCCCAGGCTCGAGGACCTGATGGACAGCAGCGCGCTGCGCGACTTCGAGCAGATGGAGCAGCACTACGGTGCCACGCTCGACCTGACCGTCGCCGACGTGATGCACAAGGGGGCGGTGCACGTCACTCCCGAGATGCCGTTGCTGAAGGCGACCTCGGTGATGGTCCGCCACCGCTTCCGGCGCATCCCGGTGGCCGGCGAGGACGGGCGCCTGGTCGGCATCGTCAGCATCGGCGACATCCACAAGGCGCTGTTCAAGCACCACCTGCTGAACGTCCAGGGCGCACGCGCCGCCGCCTGAGTCAGAAGCCAAGCTTCTTGGCTCATTGACAGCTTTTATACCCTGCCTTAAAATCTCGCTTCGTTTTTAGCGGGCTCGGATGGCTACCCCGCAAACGCAAGGAACGCGGGTGCGGCCGTCCGGGTCATGTTTGTTGCAGCGCAGCATAGGCGCTTGGCGCATCGCGAGAGGTCACTGATCGCCGTCATCGGGATCCAGCTGCTGCTGGTGCTCGTGGCGGTGGGAGCCGCCTCGCTGCTGCGAGGGGGGGCGGCCATGCCCGCAGCCGTTTACGGCGGTGGCATGGCCCTGCTGAACCTCCTGCTCCTGGACTGGCGGGCACGCCGCGCCAACCGCGCGGGCGCCCTCTCGGCGCGGCAGAGCCTCGGCGTGCTCTACCTGTCGGCGCTCGAGCGGTTCGCGGCAGTCGCGCTGCTGTTCGCGCTGGGGATGGGTCCACTGCACCTGGACCCGTTGCCGCTGTTGCTGGGCTTCATGGCCGGCCTGGTCGCGCTACCGCTGCGCACCCGCCCCGGTCACCGATGAGACGAGGAACATGGCAGTCGAAGGCGAAGTTCTCACGGCCTCGGGCTACATCAGGCACCACCTCCAGAACCTGACCTTCGGGCACCACCCGGAGCACGGCTGGGGGATCGCGCACGGCCCGGAGCAGGCCCGCGAGATGGGTTTCTGGGCGCTGCACCTCGACACGCTGTTCTTCTCCATCGGCCTCGGCGCGCTGTTCCTGTGGTGGTTCTACAAGGTCGGCCAGAAGGCCAGCGCCGGCGTGCCCAACGCGGCGCAGAACTTCGTCGAGTGGATCATCGACTTCATCAACGACAACGTGCGCGGCAGCTTCAGCGGCAAGAACGACATGGTCGCGCCGCTGGCGCTGACGCTGTTCATCTGGATCCTGCTGCAGAACCTGATGGACCTGGTCCCGGTCGACCTGATCCCGTGGCTGGCCGCGGCCGTTGGCATCCCGTACATGAAGGTGGTGCCGACCACCGACCCGAACGCGACCTTCGGCATGTCGCTCGGCGTGTTCATCCTGGTGCTCTACTACAGCTTCAAGATGAAGGGCGCCAAGGGCTTCGCCGCCGAGCTGACGCTGCACCCGTTCGAGAGCAAGAACCCGCTGGTGATGGCGCTGTTCGTGCCGATCAACCTGCTGCTCGAGGGCGTCAACCTGCTGGCCAAGCCGGTCTCGCACTCGCTGCGACTGTTCGGCAACCTCTACGCCGGCGAGATGATCTTCATCCTGATCGCGCTGATGTACAGCGGCGGTTTCTTCCTGGGCGCCTTCGGCATCGCGCTGCAGTGGGCCTGGGCGGTCTTCCACATCCTGATCGTGCTGCTGCAGGCGTTCATCTTCATGACGCTGACCATCGTCTACCTGGACATGGCGCATCACGTTCCCGAGCACCATTGAGCCACCCGGTCCAACCGGCCTTTCGTAACAGGAGAGAGAAATGGAAAGTGCATTGCTGTTCATCGCGGGCGCACTGATGATGGGCCTCGGCGCGCTCGGCGCGGCCGTTGGCATCGGCATCCTCGGCGGTCGGTTCCTGGAGGGCGCGGCGCGCCAGCCGGAGCTGATCCCGATGCTGCGTACCCAGTTCTTCATCGTCATGGGCCTGGTCGACGCCGTGCCGATGATCGCGGTGGGTATCGCGTTCTACGTGCTCTTCGCGGTGGCGGGCTGAGCGGGGCTGACCGCCCCGGTTCTTCACTCTCCACCTCCCGCCCGCAACGCGAGGTAAGGGCATGAACATCAACCTGACGCTCATCGTACAGCTGATCTCGTTCGCGCTGTTCGTGTGGTTCTGCATGAAGTTCGTCTGGCCGCCGATCGTCGGCGCGCTCGACGAGCGCAAGACGCGCATCGCCGACGGCCTGGCCGCCGCGGAGCGCGGCAAGCACGAGCAGGAACTGGCCGAGAAGCGCGCCAAGGAACTGCTCGGCGAAGCCAAGGAGCAGGCGGCCGAACTGATCTCGCACGCGCAGAAGCGTGCCAGCGAGATCATCGAGGAGTCGAAGCAGGAGGCCCGCGCCGAGGGCCAGCGCCTGCTGACGGCGGCGCGTGCCGAGATCGACCAGGAGGTCAACCGGGCCAAGGAGCAGCTCCGCGGCCAGGTGGTCAGCCTGGCGGTCGCCGGTGCCGGCAAGGTGCTGGCGCGCGAGATCGACGCCAAGGCGCACGAGGACCTGCTCAACGAGCTGGTCGCGAACCTCTAGGCAGGCCGCGCGCATGGCAGAGAAATCCACCGTTGCCCGGCCCTACGCCCAGGCCGCCTTCGAGCTCGCCGCAGAGCAGAAGGCCCTGGCGGCCTGGTCGGAGATGCTGGCGGCCTGCCTGGCCGTGGCCAACGACCCGGCGATGCGGGGCCTGCTCGGCAACCCGCGGGTGCCGCGCGACGCCGTCGGCGAGATCTTCCTCGCCGCCTGCGGTGACAGCCTCGACCAGCACGGCAGCAACTTCGTCAAGGTGCTGCTGGAGAACCGCCGCCTGGGGCTGCTGCCGGAGATCGCGGAGCAGTACGCCGCGCTGCGTGCCGAGGCCGAGAAGACCGTGGAGGCCCGGGTCGCTGCCGCGTTCGAGCTCAGCCAGGCGCAGCAGGCGAAGCTGACCGCGGCGCTGAAGAACTACCTGGGGCGCGAGGTCAAGCTGGTCTGCGAGGTCGACAAGACGCTGCTCGGCGGCGCGGTGATCCAGGCCGGAGACAAGGTAATCGACGGTTCGGCGCTGGGTCGGCTCGCCCGCCTCGCTGGCCAGATGGAAGGTTAAGAGGTTAAACGAAATGCAACTCAATCCTTCGGAAATCAGTCAGCTGATCAAGGAGCGGATCAAGAACTTCGACGTCGCCACCGAGGTCCGCACGCAGGGCACCGTGGTCAGCCTGACCGACGGCATCGTGCGCATCCACGGGCTGGCCGACGTCATGGCCGGCGAGATGATCGAGTTCCCGGGCCAGACCTACGGCCTGGCGCTGAACCTCGAGCGCGACTCGGTCGGCGCGGTGATCCTGGGTGACTACAAGCACATCTCCGAGGGTGACAGCGTCAAGACCACCGGCCGCATCCTCGAGGTGCCGGTCGGCGAGGCGCTGCTCGGCCGCGTGGTCGACGCCCTCGGCATCCCGATCGACGGCAAGGGCCCGATCGAGAGCAAGCAGACCTCGCCGATCGAGAAGGTCGCGCCGGGCGTCATCACCCGCAAGTCGGTCGACCAGCCGGTGCAGACCGGCCTGAAGGCGATCGACGCGATGGTCCCGGTCGGCCGCGGCCAGCGCGAGCTGATCATCGGCGACCGCCAGACCGGCAAGACCGCGATCGCGATCGACGCGATCATCAACCAGAAGGGCACCGGGATTAAGTGCATCTACGTCGCGGTGGGGCAGAAGGCCTCGTCGATCGCCGGCGTGGTGCGCAAGCTCGAGGAGCACGGCGCGATGGACCACACCATCGTGGTCGCCGCCAGCGCCTCGGACTCGGCGGCGATGCAGTACCTCGCGCCGTACTCCGGCTGCTCGATGGGCGAGTACTTCCGCGACCGCGGCGAGGACGCGCTGATCATCTACGACGACCTGACCAAGCAGGCCTGGGCCTACCGCCAGATCTCGCTGCTGCTGCGCCGCCCGCCGGGCCGCGAGGCGTACCCTGGCGACGTCTTCTACCTGCACTCGCGGCTGCTCGAGCGCTCGGCGCGGGTCAACGCCGACTACGTCGAGAAGTTCACCAACGGCGAGGTCAAGGGCAAGACCGGGTCGCTGACCGCGCTGCCGGTGATCGAGACCCAGGCCGGCGACGTCTCCGCGTTCGTGCCGACCAACGTGATCTCGATCACCGACGGCCAGATCTTCCTCGAGACCGACCTGTTCAACGCCGGTATCCGCCCGGCGATCAACGCCGGCCTGTCGGTCTCGCGCGTCGGCGGCGCGGCGCAGACCGCGATCGTCAAGAAGCTCGGCGGCGGCGTGCGCCTGGCGCTGGCGCAGTACCGCGAGCTGGCGGCGTTCTCGCAGTTCGCCTCCGACCTCGACGAGGCGACCCGCAAGCAGCTCGAGCGCGGCCAGCGCGTCACCGAGATGATGAAGCAGCCGCAGTACTCGCCGATGTCGGTGGCCGAGCAGTCGCTGTCGCTGTTCGCCGTCGACCGCGGCTTCCTCGACGACGTCACCATCGACAAGGTGGTGGACTTCGAGCGGGCGCTGCTGAGCTACGCGCGCAGCGAGCACGCCGAGCTGATGGCGAAGATCAACGCCGAACCGAAACTGACCGACGAGGTCGAGCAGGGGATGCGCAAGGTGCTCGAGTCGTTCAAGGCCAACCACGCCTGGTAACGGGAGAGAGTCATGGCCGTCGGCAAGGAAATCCGCACCAAGATCAAGAGCGTGCAGAGCACGCAGAAGATCACCAGTGCGATGGAGATGGTGGCCGCGAGCAAGATGCGCCGCGCCCAGGAGCGGATGAACGCCGCGCGGCCGTACGCGGCCAAGATGCGCAACGTGGTCGGGCACTTCGCCCAGGGCCACCCGGAGTACCGGCACCCGTTCACCGTGTCGCGCGAGGTCAAGCGGGTCGGTTACATCATCGTCTCCACCGACCGCGGCCTGTGCGGCGGCCTGAACATCAACCTGTTCAAGCTGCTGCTCGGCGAGATGCGCCAGTGGGAGAAGCAGGGTGTCGAGATCGACCTCTGCGTGATCGGCACCAAGGCCCGCTCGTTCTTCTCGCGCTTCACCCGCAGCATCGTCGCCAGCACCTCGCACCTCGGTGACCAGCCGCAGATCGTCGACCTGATCGGCACCGTCAAGGTGATGCTCGACGGCTACGACGAGGGCCGCATCGACCGGCTGTTCCTGGCCTACAACGGCTTCGTCAACTCGATGACGCAGAAGCCGACGGTGCAGCAGCTGGTGCCGCTGGTGCCGGGCGAGGAGAAGGAGCTCGAGCACCACTGGGATTACATCTACGAGCCGGAGGCGCGCGCCGTGATCGACGGCCTGCTGACCCGCTACATCGAGTCGCTGGTCTACCACGGCGTGATGGAGAACCTGGCGTCGGAGCAGGCCGCGCGGATGGTGGCGATGAAGGCCGCCACCGACAACGCGGGCACCCTGATCGACGACCTCCAGCTGGTCTACAACAAGGCCCGCCAGGCGGCGATCACGCAGGAACTTTCCGAGATCGTCAGCGGCGCCGCCGCGGTCTGACAACGCAGCAAGATTGATAGAGGAACACGCTATGAGTTCGGGTAACGTGGTTCAGATTGTCGGTGCCGTGGTGGACGTGGAGTTCCCGCGCAACGCCATCCCGAAGGTGCACGACGCGCTGATCAGCGACGAGTTCGGCCTCACCCTCGAGGTGCAGCAGCAGCTCGGCGACGGCGTCGTGCGCACCATCGCGATGGGTTCCAGCGACGGCCTGCGCCGCGGCGTGGCCTTCAACAACACCGGCGCGGCGATCACCGTGCCGGTGGGCAAGGCGACCCTCGGCCGCATCATGGACGTGCTCGGCAACCCGGTCGACGAGGCCGGCCCGGTCGAGACCGAGGAGCGCGCGCCGATCCACCGCAAGGCCCCGGCCTACGCCGACCAGGCGGCCTCGGTCGAGATCCTCGAGACCGGCATCAAGGTCATCGACCTGATCATGCCGATCGCCAAGGGCGGCAAGATCGGCCTGTTCGGCGGCGCCGGCGTGGGCAAGACGGTCACGCTGATGGAGCTGATCCGCAACATCGCGGTCGAGCACTCCGGCTACTCGGTGTTCGCCGGCGTCGGCGAGCGCACCCGCGAGGGCAACGACTTCTACCACGAGATGCGCGAGGGCGGCGTCATCGACAAGGTGGCGCTGGTCTACGGCCAGATGAACGAGCCGCCCGGCAACCGCCTGCGCGTCGCGCTGACCGGCCTGACCATCGCCGAGAACTTCCGCGACGAGGGCCGCGACGTGCTGCTGTTCGTCGACAACATCTACCGCTACACGCTGGCCGGCACCGAGGTCTCCGCGCTGCTCGGCCGCATGCCGTCGGCGGTGGGCTACCAGCCGACGCTGGCCTCCGAGATGGGCGATCTGCAGGAGCGCATCACCTCGACCAAGACCGGCTCGATCACCTCGTTCCAGGCGGTCTACGTCCCGGCGGACGACCTCACCGACCCGTCGCCGGCGACCACCTTCGCGCACCTCGACGCGACCCTGGTGCTGTCGCGCCAGATCGCCGAGCTGGGCATCTACCCGGCGGTCGACCCGCTCGACTCGACCTCGCGCCAGCTCGACCCGCTGGTGGTCGGCCAGGAGCACTACGACACCGCGCGCGGGGTCCAGGGCACGCTGCAGCGCTACAAGGAGCTGCGCGACATCATCGCGATCCTCGGCATGGACGAGCTCTCCGAGGAGGACAAGCAGATCGTCTCGCGGGCGCGCAAGATCCAGCGCTTCCTGTCGCAGCCGTTCTTCGTCGCCGAGACGTTCACCGGCACGCCGGGCAAGTACGTCAACCTGAAGGACACCATCCGCGCGTTCAAGGGCATCATCGCCGGCGAGTACGACTCGCTGCCGGAGCAGGCCTTCTACATGGTCGGCGGCATCGAGGAAGCGGTCGAGAAGGCCAAGACCCTTTAAGCCGGGAGGGCAACCATGGCCATGACCATCCACGTCGACATCGTCAGCGCCGAACGCGAGATCTTCTCCGGCTCCGCCGAGATGGTGTTCGCGCCGGCGCAGCGTGGCGAGGTCGGCATCGCGCCGCGCCACGCGCCGCTGCTCTCCCCGCTCAAGCCCGGCACGGTGCGGATCAAGCTGGCCGGCGGCGGCGAGGAGTCGTTCTACGTCTCCGGCGGCATCCTCGAGGTGCAGCCGCACGTGGTCACCGTGCTCTCCGACACCGCGCTGCGCGGCGAGGACATCGACGAGCAGTTGGCGCTGGAGGCCAAGCAGCGGGCCGAGGCGGCGATCAAGGGCGAGCAGACCGAGCTCAGCTACACCGAGGCGCATGCCCAGCTGGCCGAGGCGCTGGCGCAGCTGGAGATGGTCCGGCAGATGAAGAAGCTGCGCGGCCACAAGTGACCGGGGCCGCCGGGGCGGCTCGACTGCGACAGGCAACCCACGGGTTGCCTGTCGCCGTTTTGGCTATGTCACAATGCCGCAGGACCCAGGGAGCCGGCGGGATGAAGCGTATCGGCAGGCACAGGGCGGCGGCGGCGCGCTGCCGCATCACCGACCCCGGCGCTCGCCTGCGCGAGCGGGTCGAGGTGCCGGTCGGCCACGTCCACGGCGCCGGCAGCGACCAGCAGGAGAGCCGCGCGTCCCGGGTCTCCGCGATCGCCAGCAGGCGGCCGCAACTCGACGGCTGAAGCCCGCGTGCAGCGCCAGGAGTTACCCGAACCATGGAACTGAGCGTCGTCATCCTCGCCGCCGGGCAGGGCACGCGGATGCGCTCCGACCTGCCGAAGGTGCTGCAGCCGCTCGCCGGCCGCCCGTTGCTGGCGCACGTGCTGGAGACCGCGCGCAGCCTCGACCCGCACGGCGTGCACGTGGTCTACGGCCACGGCGGCGAGCGGGTGCCGCAGGCGCTGGCGGCGCCGGACCTGGCCTGGGTGCTGCAGGCCGAGCAGCTTGGCACCGGCCACGCGGTGGCGCAGGCGCTGCCGCAGCTCGACGACCAGCAGCTGCTGCTGGTGCTCTACGGCGACGTGCCGCTGATCTCCGCGGCCACGCTGCGCGCGCTGGTCGACGCGGCGGGCCACGACCGGCTGGTGCTGCTGACGGTCGAACTCGACGACCCGACCGGTTACGGGCGCATCGTCCGCGACGAGCGCGGCGCGGTGCTGCGCATCGTCGAGGAGAAGGATGCCGACGCCGACGAGCGGCGGATCCGCGAGGTCAACAGCGGCATCCTGGTGGCCCCGGTGGCGCGGCTGCGTGACTGGCTGTCGCGGATCGGCAACCGCAACCGGCAGGGCGAGTACTACCTGACCGACATCGTCGCGCTGGCCGTCGCTGACCGGGTCGAGGTGGCGGCCCGGTGCACCGCGCAGGTCGAGGAGGTGCTCGGGGTCAACGACCGGGCGCAGCTGGCCAGGCTCGAGCGCCACTACCAGCGGCGGCAGGCGGAGGCCCTGATGGCGGCGGGGGTCACGCTGGCCGACCCGGCGCGCTTCGACCTGCGCGGCCGCCTGACCACGGGGCGCGACGTCAGCCTCGACATCGACACGCTGTTCGAGGGCGAGGTGGTGCTCGGCGACCGGGTGCGCATCGGCCCGTTCTGCGTGCTGCGCGACGTCCGCGTCGGCGACGACGCGGTGATCCACGCGCACAGCGTCGTCGAGGAGGCGGAGATCGGCCCCGCCTGCCAGGTCGGGCCGTTCGCGCGCCTGCGCCCGGGCACGCGGCTCGCTGCCGAGGCCCGCGTGGGCAACTTCGTCGAGATGAAGAAGGCGAACATCGGCCGCGGCAGCAAGGTCAACCACCTGAGCTACGTCGGCGACAGCGAGATCGGCGCGGGGGTCAACGTCGGCGCGGGCACCATCACCTGCAACTACGACGGCCACGCCAAGCACCGCACGGTGATCGGCGACGGCGCCTTCATCGGTTCCGATACCCAGCTGGTCGCGCCGGTCAGCGTCGGCGCCGGCGCCACCGTCGCTGCCGGGACCACGGTGACCCGCGACGTGCCGCCCGACAGCCTGGTGATCAGCCGCGTGCCGCAGCGCGTGGTGGAGGGCTGGCAGCGGCCGGGCAAGCGCGACCGGCGCGAGGACTGAGGGGTGTGCGGGATCGTCGGTGGAGTGGCCGAGCGCGACGTCGCGCCGATCCTGCTCGAGGGGTTGCGCCGGCTGGAGTACCGCGGCTACGACTCGGCCGGGATCGCCGTGCTCGACCGTGGCGGGCAGCT
>DATCZX010000416.1:0-2469 GCA_036525695.1 Gammaproteobacteria bacterium
CTGGTGCTGGTGCGCCCGGCGGTCGAGGCCGGCGAGCGGCTCGGTTTCCTGCCCGGCGACCTGGCGCAGAAGATCGATCCCTACCTGCGCCCGCTCTACGACGCCCTCTACGAGATGTTCGGCTTCGAGCGCGTGGCCAAGCTGATCGACCGCCGGGTGATCGAGCTGGCGCCGCTGGCCTACATGCGCGGGCGCACGCTGAACGACTCCTTCGTGATCCTCGACGAGGCGCAGAACACCTCGGTCGAGCAGATGAAGATGTTCCTGACCCGCATCGGCTTCGGCTCGACCGCGGTGATCACCGGCGACGTGACCCAGGTCGACCTGCCCCGCGGCCAGCTCTCCGGGCTGCGCCACGTGTGCGAGGTGCTGCGCGACGTCGAGGGCATCAGCTTCACCTTCTTCTCCGCGCGCGACGTGGTGCGCCACCCGCTGGTGCAGCGCATCGTCGCCGCCAACGACGCGCACGAGCAGGCCGGCGAAGACGAGCCGCCGGCGCGGTGAGCGCCGCCGCCAGCCCAGTGGCCGTGCAGTTCGCCGCGGCGCGCGCCGGGCGCCCGGCGGCCGCCCGCCTGCGGCGCTGGGCCGAGCACGTGCTGCAGGCCGAGGGTGCCCGCGGCGAGCTGACGCTGCGCGTCGTCGAGGCCGCCGAGGGGGCGGAGCTGAACGCCACCTGGCGTGGCAAGCGCGGGGCGACCAACGTGCTCTCGTTCCCGCTCGACGCCCCTCCCGGCGCGCCGCAGCGGTGGCTCGGCGACGTCGTCCTCTGCGCCCCGGTGGTCGAGCGCGAGGCGGCGGAGCAGGGCAAGCCGCTGGCCGCGCACTGGGCGCACATGGTGGTGCACGGCGTGCTGCACCTGCTCGGTCACGACCACCTCGAGGCCGCGCAGGCGGCGCGCATGGAGAGTCTTGAAATCGCCCTTCTCGGCCAATTAGGCTATCCCGACCCCTACCGAGACCGAACCCCCGGATGAGCGAAGACCGACCTAGTAACGGGTCAAGCCAGCGCTCCTGGCTGGAGCGCCTGGTCCAGGTGCTGTCCGGAGAACCGCGCGACCGCGAGCAGCTGGTCGAGTTGCTGCGCGACTCGCACCGCCGCGGGCTGCTCGATTTCGACGCCATGGAGATGATCGAGGGGGTCCTCGAGGTCTCCGAGATGCGCGTCGACGACGTGATGATCCCGCGCTCGCAGATGGTCGTGGTCAGCCGCGACGACCCGCCGGAGGAGCTGGTGCGGGTGGCCATCGAGTCGGGCCACTCGCGCTTCCCGGTGGTCGGCGACAGCCGCGACGAGGTGGTCGGCATCCTGCTCGCCAAGGACCTGCTCGCCTACCGCGGCGGCAACGACGGCTTCAGCCTGCGCGACGTGCTGCGCCCGCCGGTGTTCATCCCCGAGAGCAAGCGCCTCGACACGCTGCTGAAGGATTTCCGCTCCAGCCGCAACCACCTCGCCGTGGTCGTCGACGAGTACGGCGGCGTCGCCGGCATGATCACCATCGAGGACGTGCTCGAGCAGATCGTCGGCGAGATCGAGGACGAGCACGACGTCGACGAGGAGCAGGGCATCCAGGCGGTCGGCGAGCAGCAGTACGTGGTCCCCGCGCTGACCGACATCGAGGACTTCAACGAGTACTTCGGCAGCCACTTCAGCGACGACGAGGTGGACACCGTCGGCGGGCTGGTGATCAGCGGCCTCGGCCACCTGCCCAAACGCGGCGAGACCTTCAGCGTCGGCCGCTTCACCTTCAGCGTGCAGCAGGCCGACAGCCGGCGCATCCACACGCTGCACCTCAGCGTCGCCAGCGACCCGCCGCCGGGAGCGGAGGCCGACGCCACGCCTCCCGGTAGCTGAGGAGCCCCGGCGTGTCACGCCTGGGCCGCCGGGGCGGTGACCTGCTCGCGTTCGCCTGCGGCCTGGCGCTGCCGCTCGGCTTCGCCCCGTTCGGGGTCTGGCCGGCACCGCTGCTGGCGCTGGCCGTGGCGCTGCAGACCTGGGTCGCGCGCGGTCCCGGCGTCGGCTTCCGGCGCGGCTGGCTGTTCGGGCTCGGCGCCTTCGGCTTCGGCATCGGCTGGGTCCACGTCAGCATGCACGATTACGGCGGCGCGTCGCTGCCGCTCGCCTACGCGGTCAGCCTGCTGCTGGCCGGCTTCCTCGCCCTCTACCCGGCGCTCTGCGCGGCCTGGGTCGCGCGCACCTGGCAGCGCGACCGGCGCGTCTGGCGGGTGGTGGTCGTGCTGCCGGCCGCCTGGGTGCTGCTCGAGTGGGTGCGCGGCTGGCTGCTGAGCGGGTTCCCGTGGCTCGAGCTCGGCTACGGCCAGATCGACACGCCGCTGGCCCAGCTGGCGCCGCTCGGCGGCAGCCTGCTGGTGACCGCGGCGGCCGTGTTCAGCGCCGGGCTGCTGTGGGCCCTGGCCGCGGCGCTGCCGCTCGGCCGGGTGCTCGCCGCCGCGCTGCTGGCGCTGCTCTGG
>DATCZX010000417.1:0-5641 GCA_036525695.1 Gammaproteobacteria bacterium
GGTGGCGCGCGGCACGCTGCCGCTGGCACGGGTGCGCGAGCGCTTCGGCCCGGACGTGGGGCGACTGGTCGAGGGCGTGGTGCGGATGGATTCCATCCGCGACCACCTGGCCGGATCGGGGCGCGAGGCCGAGCGCGAGGGCCACACCGAGAGCCTGCGCAAGATGCTGATGGCGATGGTCGACGACGTGCGCGTCGTGCTGGTCAAGCTCGCGGTGCGCGTGCAGTCGATGCGCGGCCTGCGCGACCGCCCCGAGGAGGAGCGGCGCTGGGTCGCGCAGGAGACCCGCGACATCTTCGCCCCGCTGGCCAACCGCCTCGGCATCTGGCAGATCAAGTGGGAACTCGAGGACCTGGCGTTCCGCTACCTCGACCCGGACACCTACAAGGAGCTGGCCAGGTCGCTGGCCGAGCGCCGCGTCGACCGCGAACGCTACCTCGCCAGCGTGGTGGAGACGCTCGACCGCGAGCTGCGCCAACACGGCGTGGTGGCCGAGGTCTCCAGCCGGCCCAAGCACCTGTACAGCATCTGGCGCAAGATGCAGCGCAAGGGGGTCGGGCTCGACGAGATCTTCGACACCCGCGCGGTGCGCATCCTGGTCGACGAGCCGGCCGCCTGCTACGCCGTGCTCGGCGTGGTGCACGGCCTGTGGCAGCACATCCCGCGCGAGTTCGACGACTACATCGCCAACCCGAAGCAGAACGACTACCGCTCGCTGCACACCGCGGTGGTCGGCCCCGGCGGGCGCACGCTCGAGGTGCAGATCCGCACCTTCGCGATGCACCAGCACGCCGAACTCGGCATCGCCGCGCACTGGCGCTACAAGGAGGGGGGCGGCGGCGACCAGGCGCTCGAACGCAAGGTGCACTGGCTGCGCCAGCTGCTCGAGTGGAAGGACGAGTTCCGCAGCAGCGAGGAGTTCACCGAGCACTTCCGCATCGACGACACCGACGACCGGGTCTACGTGTTCACCCCGCAGGGGCGGATCATCGACCTGCCGAACGGCGCCACGCCGCTCGACTTCGCCTACCACGTGCACACCGACATCGGCCACCGCTGCCGCGGCGCACGCGTCGAGGGCAAGCTGGTGCAGCTGACCCACCGGCTGCAGACCGGGCAGCAGGTCGAGATCCTGACCACCAAGCAGCCCGCGCCGAGCCGCGACTGGCTCAACCAGCACCTCGGCTACCTGCAGACGACGCGCGCCCGCAGCAAGGTGCGCGCGTGGTTCCGCGCGCAGGACCACGACAAGAACATCGCCGCCGGCCGCGCGATCGTCGACCGCGAGCTGAAGCGGCTCGCGGTCAGCGACCTCGGCCACGAGCGCATCGCGCAGCAGATGAAGTTCGCGCGTCCCGACGAGCTCTACGCGGCGCTCGGTTTCGGCGACGTCACCACCGCGCAGCTCGCCGGTGCCGTCGGCGCGCTGGTCGAACGGGTCGCGCGCCGGCCCGTCCCGGCGGCCACCGCGCCGCGCAAGTCGCGGCCGGCCGGAGGCGGCCAGAGCATCCAGATCCACGGCATCGGCGACATGCTGACGCAGATGGCGCGCTGCTGCGCCCCGGCGCCAGGCGACCCGGTGATCGGCTTCATCACCCTCGGCCGCGGTGTCACCGTCCACCGCCGCGACTGCGCCAACATCCTGCGCCTCCCGGACGAGAAGCTCGCTCGGCTGATCGAGGTGCAGTGGGGCGGCGAGCTGGAGGCCCAGCTGACCGCCAGCGTGCGCATCCGCGCCTACGATCGCACCGGGCTGTTACGCGACATCACCGCGGTGCTCGGCAACGAGGGGATCAACGTGCTCGCGATCAACAGCGTCTCCGACCGGCGCCGGCACCAGGCCGAGGTCGAGGTGCGGCTGGAGACCCACGGCATCGAGGAGCTCAGCCGCGTGATCGCGCGCATCGGCGAGTTGGCCAACGTGATCGAGGTCGAGCGCAGCGCGTAGCCGGGCGCGCTGCGGCGGGCAGGTCGGCGCGCCGGGCGGCCCGAATGACCCCGGCCCGGGGCGTTGCTCAGATGAAATTGAGGTAATAGGCCAGCAGCGACGGCTCGCCGCTGAGCAGTTGCCAGCGCCCGGTCTGCCGCGGGTGCCTGGCACGGTACAGCTGCTGCTGCTCGCGCGACACCCCGCCGCTGTCGCGCACGGCGTAGTCGACCTTGAGGATGAAATCCTCGCTCGAGCCGAAGCTCAGCAGCGGACTGCTGGCGGTGATGCCGTGGATCTCGATGCCGGTGGAGAGGTAGCGCTCGGCGTCTGCACCCTGCGCGTTCTTCAGCTGGTCGATGCGCCGGTTCAGTACCTGGCCGACGAGGTCCCCGCGCACCAGCTCGACCAGCGCGGGATCGTCCACCCGGTCGAGGCCGAGGTAGCGGAAGGCGCCGGCCGCGAGGATCACCAGCATCACCAGCAGCCCGCCCCAGCCCTGCTTCTTGCCCTTCCTGGTCATGTTGCGTCCTTGGCCAGCCACGCACGACGGTCTCGTCGTGCATCTGCCGGGTTGCAGGTTTCACGTGGACCGGCGGCGCGTGCCGGCCCGGCAGCGGTCACTACTCTGGTATGACCTCGGAGACGAGCACCTTGGGCTTGTCGAGGAACAGCGCCACCGAGGCCGCGTGCATCAGGGGGCGGAAGTCCTTGCTGTAGCCCTCGAGGTCCTCGCGCGTGTTCCAGACGCTGAATGCGCCGCCCTCGCCACCCTCCCAGTCGGCGAAGAAGTGCGCCGAGTGGAAGCCCTGCTGCTTGCGCATTATCTCGTGAGCGTGCCGCGCGAGCGCTTCGACCGCCTCGCGCTGCACGGGATCGAAGCGGAACAGGAACAGTCTTGAGTACATGGCGGGTGCCGCATGCCCTGAGTGCAATTACGATTTTTTATAGCATCTGCCCCGCAGCCGCAACATCGCCGGCTGGTCGCTCGGGCCAGGTTGCTCTCCGCGCCTGCTGCGCTATGGTGAAACTCGAGGCCAGACGGGCAGTTGCCGAGGAGGTGGAGATGGACGAGCGCCGCAAGCCGAAGCCGCAGAGCCGCGGTGCCAAGGTCCGGCCGTTGACCCAGGACCAGACCATGACCATCAACAGCCACGAGAACTTCGGCTGGAGTTCCTTCGTGCGCCAGCCGCTGTTCCAGGACCCGCAGGCGGTGCTGGTCAGCCCCGATCGCAGCGTGGTCGTGCTGGTCGACGAGGCTGGCGAGCTGGTCACCGAGCACGACGTCAAGCTGCGCGACTGAGCAAGCTGCCGATGGGCCAGGCGTGTCGGCCCTGCACAGTCGCCGGCCCAGCCACTGAGTGGCGAATCCAGGCACCTCGACGCAATACTTTACAATATTCTGAAGTACTACTACACTTCGGCTACCCATCCTCCAATGGTGTTTTGCCCGCCACCACCTGGCGGGCTCTCTTTTTGTGCCAGCCGTCCGGGTTGAAGCCGCCGAGTGTCAAGGCGCGTTGGCCCGCCGGATACCCTTGGGCCGGGCATGCGCCGGGTTGCGAGGCTAGCGGGACTCAGCTGTGCCAAGCGAGTGACAACAGTGGAGGCGCAGCCGGCTGAAGTGCGCAAGTCACTGAAAAGATGGCGCCCCGGACACGATTCGAACGTGTGACCTTCCCCTTAGGAGGGGGATGCTCTATCCAGCTGAGCTACCGGGGCGTGTGTAAGCCTGTCTGCCGACTGCCGGTCCAGTTTAGGGCATGGCCGCGCCTCGGGCGCGAATCGGTGCGCTGAAAACGCGCCCGGGGACGGGCTGGCGCCGGTCCCCGGGGGTCTGGAATTGGTGGAGCCGAGGAGGATCGAACTCCCGACCTTCGCATTGCGAACGCGACGCTCTCCCAGCTGAGCTACGGCCCCGTGTGCTGCCCGCCCGTGGAGCGGGGTGCGAATTCTAGCACCGGCACCGCGGGGCGGACCAGTACCCACGAAATGCGTGGTTGCCGGCCTTCCGACCGGTCCCTAACATGCCGCGGAGCGGCCCAGACTCAAGGATCACGCATGCTCTCGACCCAGGCCCTGCTCGCCAACAGCGACTTCCCCGCACTGCGCCGCGCGCGCCTGGAGACGTTGCAGGTCAACCTCGGCTACCGCTGCAACCTGCAGTGCCAGCACTGCCACGTCAATGCCGGTCCGAAGCGCACCGAGGTGATGACCCGGGAGGTGGTCGACACGGTGCTCGCCTACCTGGAGCGCTGGGCGGTGCCCGAGCTCGACCTGACCGGCGGCGCCCCGGAGCTGAACCCCCACTTCCGCATGCTGGTCGGTGCCGCGCGCGAACGCGGTGCGCAGGTAATCGACCGCTGCAACCTGACCGTGCTGGAGGAGCCCGGGCAGGAGCAGACCGCCGAATTCCTCGCCCGCCAGCGGGTGCGGATCGTCGCCTCGCTGCCGTGCTACCTCGAGGAGAACGTCGACCACCAGCGCGGCCGCGGGGTGTTCGACAGCAGCATCCGGGTGTTGCGGCGCCTCAATGCACTGGGCTACGGCGAGGCCGACAGCGGCCTGCAGCTGGACCTGGTCTACAACCCGCAGGGTCCGGTGCTGCCGCCGCCGCAGGCGGCACTCGAGCAGGATTACAAGCGCCACCTGGAGGAGCGCTACGGTGTCCGCTTCAGCCGCCTGTTGACGCTCGCCAACATGCCGATCAACCGCTTCGGCAGCACGCTGCTGTCGAAGCGCACCTTCGACGACTACATGGCGACCCTGCGCGGTGCGCACTCCGACGCCAACCTGGCCACGGTGATGTGCCGCTCGCTGCTCAGCGTGGACTGGCAGGGCTACGTCTACGACTGCGACTTCAACCAGATGCTGGGCATGTCGATGTCCGGCTGCAGCGCGCCGGTGCGCCTCGCCGACCTCCTGGAGACCGAGCTGCCGGGCCTGCCGATCGCGGTCGCCGGGCACTGCTACGGTTGCACCGCGGGCCAGGGCAGCAGTTGCGGTGGCGCGCTGTAGCGGCCACTCCGCGCAACCGCTCCGCCGCACCGCGCCGCACCGTACGGGTCGCCAGCACAGTGGCCGGGCGGCACATCTCCTTGACGATCGTGATCCCGGCGCGTAACGAGGAGGCGACGTTGCCGCTGCTGCTGCTGGCGCTGCAGGCGTGGCGCGGAGCGGATTGCGAGCTGCTGGTGGTCGACGGCGGCAGCGGCGACGCCACGGTCGCCGTCGCCGCCCCGCTGGCCGACCGCGTGCTGGTCACCGAGCCGGGGCGCGCGCTGCAGATGAACGCCGGCGCCGCCGCCGCGCGCGGCGACGCGCTCTGGTTCCTGCATGCCGACACCCGCCTGCCAGCGGCGGCGGTACCGCGGGTGCGCGCGGCGCTGGCACGGCGTTCCTGGGGCCGCTTCGACGTCCGCCTGAGCGGCCGCCACCCGCTGCTCAGGCTGGTCGAACGGCTGATGAACCTGCGCTCGCGGCTCAGCGGCATCGCCACCGGCGACCAGGGCCTGTTCGTGCGCCGTGAGGTGTTTGCCGCGGTCGGGGGCTTCCCGCCGCTGCCGCTGATGGAGGACGTCGCGCTAAGCCGTGCGCTGAAACGGAGCGGCCCGCCTGCCTGCCTGGCCGGCCCGCTGGTCACCTCGAGCCGGCACTGGGAGCGCGACGGCATCCTGCGCACCGTGCTGCTGATGTGGCGGCTGCGGTTCGCCT
>DATCZX010000418.1:0-5938 GCA_036525695.1 Gammaproteobacteria bacterium
GGGTCGATGCGCACGTCCGGGGTGATCCCCTCGGCGGCCAGCCGGGCGACGATGCGCTGGGCCAGTTCCGGGATGTCCTCGGGGTGGTCGCGCAGCGGCGGCACGCGCAGCTCGATGACGTTGATGCGGTAGAACAGGTCCTGGCGGAACGCGCCCGCCTGGACCAGCTCGGCGAGGTCCTTGTGGGTGGCGCTTAGGATGCGCACGTCGACCGGGGTCTCGCGCTCGGCGCCGACCGGGCGCACCGCCTTCTCCTGGATCGCGCGCAGCAGCTTGACCTGCATGTGCAGCGGCAGCTCGGCGACCTCGTCGAGCAGCAGCGTGCCGCCGTCGGCGGCCTGGAACAGCCCCCCCTTGTCGCGCACCGCGCCGGTGAAGCTGCCGCGCTTGTGGCCGAACAGCTCGCTCTCCATCAGCTCGGCCGGGATCGCGCCGCAGTTGACCGGGACGAACGGGCGCTCGGCACGCGGCCCCTGCTCGTGGATCATCCGCGCGACCAGCTCCTTGCCGGTGCCCGATTCGCCGGCGATGTAGACCGGCGCCTGGCTGCGCGCGAGCTTGGCGATGGTGGCCCGGGTCTGGCGCATCGCCGCCGAGTCGCCGACCAGCGTGCTGCCGTTGGCGGGCCGGGCCGGTCGCGCGGAGAGGCGCAGCGCGCTGCCGGCGAGGTTGCGCAGCACCTGCAGGTCGACCGGCTTGGAGACGAAGTCGAACGCCCCGGCCTTCAGCGCCTCGACCGCCGTCTCCATGTTGCCGTGGGCGGTGATCACCGCGGTCGGCAGCTCCGGGTAGTGCTGCTGGATGAAGCGCACCAGGTCGAGGCCGTCGCCGTCGGGCAGGCGCATGTCGGTCAGGCAGAGGTCGAAGCGCTGGCGCACGAGCAGCGCGCGGGCCGCCGCCAGGTCGTGCGCGACCTGGCTCGCCACCTGCATCCGCTGCAGCGTGATGCCGACCAGCTCGCAGATGTCCGGCTCGTCGTCGACGATCAGGGCCAGGGGCTGGATCATGGTGCGCTGTCGGGCATCGGCAGGTCGGCGAAGCGGATCCGGAAGCAGCTGCCCCCAGCGGGCGGCCGCAGGTAGTCCAAGCGGGCGAAGTTATGCTCGCACAGCGCGCGGGCGATATACAGCCCGAGACCGCTGCCGCGGCTGTCGGTGGTGTAGAACGGCTCGAACACGTGGCGTGCCTTCTGCTCGTCGATGCCCGGCCCGTGGTCGATCACCTCGAGGTAGGGGCCGCGGATCGCCGCGCTGCTGCCGCCGCGCAGCTGGACCGGGGGCGCCGGGGTCGCGTCCCCGTCCCGCGGATGGCCGTGGCGCAGCGCGTTGTCGAGCAGGTTGACCAGGATCTGCTCGAGCTGGCCGGGGTCGAACTGCACCGTGACGTCGTCGGGCTGGACCTGCAGCTCGAAGGCCTCGCGCGGGTGGCCCTCGTCGCGGCAGTAGCCCTGCAGGAAGCGCTCGACCCACGGGCCCAGCGCGAAGGTCTCCGGCTGGCTGCGCGAGCGGCGCGACAGCTGCAGCACGCTCTCGATGATCTCGTTCACGCGCACGCTGTGCTCGGTGATGATCTGCACCAGCCGCACGTCCTCCGGCTGCAGTCGCGCGCTCTCGCCGAGCAGCTGGGCGGCGTGGCTGATCGCGCCGAGCGGGTTGCGGATCTCGTGGGCGATGCTGCCGGTCAGCCGCCCGAGCGAGCTCTGCTTCATCTGCTGCGCCTGCCGGGCGATGCTGCTGTTGTCCTCGAGGAAGACCAGCGTGCCGGCGCTGGCGGCGGTGCCGAGGCGGGCGAAGCGCGGGATCACCTCGGTCTCGTCGTCGGCCGCGCGCAGCGTGCCGAGCTCGGCGGTGGGGTCGGCGCGCCACGCCGCGAGCCGGGCGGTCAGCTCGGGCGACAGCCACTCGAGCCGCTCCGGCTCGGGCTGGTCCTCGAGGCCGAACAGGCTGCGCGCCGACGCGTTGACCAGGCGGATCCGGTTGTCGGCGTCGACCACCAGGATGCCCGACTGCATCCGGCGGATGATGAACTCGTTCAGCTGCGCCAGGTTGGCCAGGTCGAGGCCGCGCTGCACCGCGATCGCCTCGCTGGCGCGCAGGTGGCTGGCCAGCCGCTGGGCGAACAGCGCGGTGGCGAAGAACACCGTGCCGTGGATCCCGGCCTGGGTGTAGTGGGTGTCGCCGAACAGGCCGAGCCACTCGGCGTAGAGCTGCTCGCCGAGCAGCAGCAGCGACGCGACCGCGGCGAGGAACAGCGCCAGCTCGCCGACGATCAGCACCCCGGCGGCGGCGACGACGATCGCCAGCAGCGTGCCGAGCCCGCTGACCAGCCCGCCGCTGGCGTGCATCAGCAGGATGATGGCGGCCACGTCGACCAGCATCTGCAGCACCACCTGGACGTTGAACTCGGGCCGGCGCCGCAGCACCAGCAGGCTGCCGGCGAAGGTCAGCGCCAGGTAGGCCAGGCTGACGTAGGTGAACAGCTGGCGGTCGCTCTGGCCGAGCAGGCTCGGCCCGGCACCGGTGAAGAACAGCACCGCGAACAGCAGCGCGAGCAACTGGCGGTAGGCGCTGTAGAGCAGCAGCGGCCGCCACGGGCGCTCGCCGGCGCGGGCCTGCCGGGCGATCGCCGCGAGCCGTTGCCCGGGGGTGCTGGAGGCGTCTTGAACGTGCGTGGCGGGCATGCCGCGGGGCCGCTCAGCCGGCGTCCTCGCGGGCGTGCTCGATCGAGCAGTAGTGCCGGCCGTCGCTGTGCAGCAGGGCGTGTTCGGCGGGCAGGTGCACGCCGCAGTGGGCGCAGCGCACGGTGCGGGTCAGCGCCGGCGGCGGGCGCCGCGCGCGCCGGCGCCGCAGTCCCTCGCGCAGCAGGAACAGGGCGATCAGCACGGCGAGCAGCAGGAGCAGTGGGCGCAGCATCCGTCCGATTGTAAGGTCGGGGCGGGGCGGCGCAAGTGCCGCGTCCGCCGGTGGATCGCCGTGGCCGCGGCAGCCGGGTCTGTACCACGTTGGAATCGCGGGGTTATAATATTCCTTTATGTGCCGATAATCGGCTCTTACCCGGGGGAAGACCAGCATGAATCTGCACGAGTACCAGGCGAAGCAGCTCTTCAGGGAGTACGGGCTGCCGGTATCCGAAGGCTACGCGGCGAGCACCGCGCAGGAGGCGGTCGAGGCGGCGTCCAAGATCGGTGGCGACAAGTGGGTGGTCAAGGCGCAGGTCCACGCCGGCGGCCGCGGCAAGGCCGGCGGCGTCAAGCTGGTCAGCTCGAGACAGGAGATCGAGGACTTCGCCCACCAGTGGCTGGGCAAGAACCTGGTCACCTACCAGACCGACGCCAACGGCCAGCCGGTCAGCCGCATCCTGGTCGAGTCGTGCACCGACATCGCGCGCGAGCTCTACCTCGGCGCGGTGGTCGACCGCGGCAGCCGCCGCGTGGTCTTCATGGCCTCCACCGAGGGCGGCGTCGAGATCGAGAAGGTCGCGGCCGAGACCCCGGAGAAGATCCTCAAGGCGGCGATCGACCCGACCGTCGGCGCGCAGCCGTACCAGGCGCGCGAGATGGCGTTCAAGATGGGCCTGAACCCCGACCAGGTGAAGCAGTTCACCAAGGTGTTCCTCGGCCTGTCGAAGCTGTTCCACGACTACGACCTGGCGCTGCTCGAGATCAACCCGCTGGTGATCACCGCCGAGGGCAAGCTGCACTGCCTCGACGGCAAGATCAACGTCGACGGCAACGCGCTGTTCCGCCAGCCCAAGGTGCGCGAGATGCACGACCCCACGCAGGAGGACGCGCGCGAGGCGCACGCCGCGCAGTGGGAGCTGAACTACGTCGCGCTCGACGGCAGCATCGGCTGCATGGTCAACGGCGCCGGCCTGGCGATGGGCACCATGGACATCGTCAAGCTCTACGGCGGCGCGCCGGCCAACTTCCTCGACGTCGGCGGCGGCGCGACCAAGGAGCGCGTCACCGAGGCGTTCAAGATCATCCTCTCCGACAGCAACGTGAAGGCGGTGCTGGTCAACATCTTCGGCGGCATCGTCCGCTGCGACCTGATCGCGCAGGGGGTCATCGGCGCGGTGCAGGAGGTCGGCGTCAACGTCCCGGTGGTGGTGCGCCTCGAGGGCACCAAAGCCGCCGAGGGTTCCAAGCTGCTCGCCGAGAGCGGGCTGTCGATCATCGCGGCGACGAGCCTCGCCGACGCCGCGCAGCAGGCGGTCAAGGCCGCGGAGGGCAACTGATGAGCATCCTGGTCAACAAGGACACCAAGGTCATCTGCCAGGGCTTCACCGGCGGACAGGGCACCTTCCACTCCGAGCAGGCGATCGCCTACGGCACGCGCATGGTCGGCGGCGTCACCCCCGGCAAGGGCGGCCAGCAGCACCTCGACCTGCCGGTGTTCGACACCGTGCGCGACGCGGTCGAGACCACCGGCGCGGACGCCTCGGTGATCTTCGTCCCGGCGCCGTTCTGCAAGGACTCGATCCTCGAGGCCGCGCACGCCGGGATCAAGCTGATCGTCACCATCACCGAGGGCATCCCGACGCTCGACATGCTCGAGGTCAAGATGGTCTGCGACCGGCTCGGCGTGCGCCTGGTCGGGCCGAACTGCCCCGGCGTGATCACCCCGGGCGAGTGCAAGATCGGCATCATGCCGGGGCACATCCACCTGCCCGGCAAGATCGGCATCGTCTCGCGCTCCGGCACGCTGACCTACGAGGCGGTCAAGCAGACCACCGACACCGGCCTCGGCCAGTCGACCTGCGTCGGCATCGGCGGCGACCCGATCCCCGGCTCCAACTTCATCGACATCCTGAAGCTGTTCCAGGACGACCCGCAGACCGAGGGCATCGTGATGATCGGCGAGATCGGCGGCACCGCCGAGGAGGAGGCCGCGGCCTTCATCCGGGCCAGCGTGACCAAGCCGGTGGTCTCCTACATCGCCGGCGTCACCGCGCCGAAGGGCAAGCGCATGGGCCACGCCGGGGCGATCATCGCCGGCGGCAAGGGCACCGCGGACGAGAAGTTCGCCGCGCTCGAGGCGGCCGGGGTGCACACGGTCCGCTCGCTGGCCGAGATCGGCAGCAAGATGGTCGAGGCGCTCGGCTGAGCGGTCGCCGCCGGTGACCACGGAACCGCCCCCGCGTGGGGCGGTTTTCGTTTCTGCGGCCAGCCGGTAGCATGGGCGCGGCGCCGCCCGCGCCGCCCCGCCCCCCAACCGAGTGACCGGCCACCCCCGATGTCCCTGACCCTCGCCCTCGGCCAACTCGACCTGCTGGTCGGCGACCTCGACGGCAACGTCGAGCGGATCGCCGCCGCGGCGCTGCGCGCCCGCGACGCCGGCGCCGACCTCGCGGTGTTCCCCGAGCTGGCGCTGACCGGCTACCCGCCGGAGGACCTGCTGCTGCGCCCGGGTTTCCTGGGCCGCGCGACGGCCGACCTCGACGAGCTGGCGCGGAGGGTCGAGGGCATCGACGTCGTCGTCGGCCACCCCGAGCAGGCCGACGGCCTGCTGTACAACGCGGCCTCGCTGCTGCGCGGCGGCCGGGTGCTGGCGACCTACCGCAAGCAGGAGCTGCCGAACTACAGCGTGTTCGATGAGAAGCGCCACTTCGCGCCGGGCAGCACGCCGTGCGTGGTCGAGGTCGCCGGGGTGCCGGTCGGGCTGACCGTCTGCGAGGACGTCTGGCACGCGGGCATCGCCGAGGCGACGGTCGCCGCCGGGGCGCGCCTGCTGCTGAACCTCAACGCCTCGCCGTTCCACGCCGGCAAGCGCGGCGAGCGCGAGGCGGTGCTGCGCGCGCGCCAGGCCGGCGGCGCGGTGCCGGTGGCCTACGTGAACCTGGTCGGCGGCCAGGACGAGCTGGTGTTCGACGGCGAGTCGATGGTGCTCGACGCGGACGGCCAGGTCGTGGCGCGCGCGCGCGCCTTCGCCGAGGACCT
>DATCZX010000419.1:0-2011 GCA_036525695.1 Gammaproteobacteria bacterium
CGTTGAGGATCTCGACGATCACCGCGGCCGGCTCGAGGCCGGCGAGGCGCGCCAGGTCGCAGCCGGCCTCGGTGTGGCCGGCGCGCGCCAGCACCCCGCCGGGCTGCGCCATCAGCGGGAAGATGTGGCCCGGCTGCACCAGGTGCTCGGGACGGGCGTCGGCGGCCACGGCGGCGGCGATGGTGCGCGCGCGGTCGGCCGCCGAGATGCCGGTGGTGACCCCCTCGGCGGCCTCGATCGAGACGGTGAAGTTGGTCGAGTGCGCGGCCTCGTTGCGGCTCACCATCAGCGGCAGGCGCAGCTGCTCGCAGCGCTCGCGGGTCAGCGTCAGGCAGATCAGGCCGCGCCCGTAGCGGGCCATGAAGTTGACGTCCTCGGGCCGCACCTTCGCCGCGGCCATCACCAGGTCGCCCTCGTTCTCGCGGTCCTCGTCGTCCATGATGACGACCATCTTGCCGGCGCGGATGTCGGCCAGGATCTCTTCGGTGGTGTTCAGTGCCATGGGGTGTCCGTGTCTGTGGTTCAGTGCGCCGGCCCGGCGAAACCGTGCGCGGCGAGCAGTTCGCGGGTCACGCCGGCGGCCGGCCGCGCCGCCTCCGTGCCGAGCAGCAGCCGCTCCAGGTAGCGCGCGACCAGGTCGATCTCGAGGTTGACCCGGCGGCCGGGCCGGCAGTCGCCGAGGGTGGTCCCGGCCAGCGTGTGCGGCACCACGTTGAGCTCGAACTCGGCGCCGTCGACGGCGTTGACGGTCAGGCTGATGCCGTCGATGCAGATCGAGCCCTTGGCGGCGATGTAGCGCGCCAGCGCGTCCGGGGCGCGCAGCCGGAACCAGGTCGAGCGGCCGCTGGGGCGCCGCGCGACGACCTCGCCGACGCCGTCGACGTGGCCGCTGACCAGGTGACCGCCGAGCCGCGTCGACGGGGTCAGCGCCAGCTCGAGGTTGACCGGGTCGCCGACGCGCAGCGCGCCGAGCGTGCTGCAGGCGACGCTCTCGGCGGAGACGTCGGCCCAGTAGCCGGCCGCGTCCTTCGCGGTCACCGTCAGGCAGACGCCGTTGGTGGCGATGCTGTCGCCGAGCGCGACTGCGCCGAGGTCGAGACCGCCGGCGTCCACGCGCAGCCGCAGGTCGCCGCCCTGCGGCACGCGCTGGGCGATCCTGCCGACCGCCTGGATGATCCCGGTGAACATGGGTCAGGAGTCTCCGGCTTGCGCGGGCGAGTTGCAAGGCAGCGGCCGGGCGACCACGCGCAGGTCGGCGCCGACGCGGCGCACGTCGCGCAGCTCGAGCTGCGGTCGCGCCGCCATCCCCGGCAGCTCCGGCAGGCGCAGCAGCGGCCTGGCGCCGTCGCCGAGCAGCGTCGGCGCCAGGTACAGCCGCAGCTCGTCGACCAGCCCTGCCGCGAACAGCGCGCCGGCCAGCGTCGGCCCGGCCTCGACCAGCAGCTCGTTGACCTCGCGCCGGGCCAGCTCGGCGAGCACCTCGCGCAGGTCGAGCCCGGACGGTTCGCCCGGCAGCCGCAGCACCTCGGCGCCGGCGGCGCGCAGCCGCGCGGCCGCCGCGGGGTCGTCGGCCGCGGTCAGCACCAGGCAGCGCCCGGGCGGCGCCAGGATCCGTGCGCCCGGCGGTGTCGCCAGCCGGGTGTCGAGCACCACGCGCAGCGGGGTCAGCGTCTCCGGGTCGAAGCCCGGGAGTTCCTCGGGCGGCAGGCGCACGTCGAGCCGCGGGTCGTCATGCCGCAGCGTGCCGCTGCCGGTCAGCACCGCGCAGCTGGCCGCGCGCAGCCGGTGCACGTCGCGCCGCGCCGCCGCGCCGGTGATCCACTGGCTCTCGCCGGAGGCGAGCGCGGTGCGCCCGTCGAGGCTCTGCGCCAGCTTGACCGTGAGCCACGGGCGGCCGTCGCGCATGCGCCGGACGAAGCCGCGGTTGAGCTCCTCGGCGGCGGCGCCGAGCAGCCCGCAGGCCACCTCGATGCCGGCCGCGCGCAGCGCCGCGAGCCCGGAGCCGGCGACC
>DATCZX010000420.1:0-3001 GCA_036525695.1 Gammaproteobacteria bacterium
TCGCCGAAGCCGGCCCAGCTCAGCACGACGATCTGCGCCGGGACGGTGGCGGCGATCAGCACCGCGTTGATCGCGCCGGTGCTCTGCAGTCCCAGGTAGAGCAGCGTGCTGTAGCCGGCGACGCCGCAGACCCCGAGCAGCGCCAGCAGCGGCAGGTGCTGCAGCAGCAGCCGCCGCTGCCGCCACAGCCCCGGCCCGGCCAGCGGCAGCAGCACCAGCAGGGCCACGCTCCAGCGCCAGAACGACAGCCCGACCGGCGGCACGGCCTCGTGCAGGCCGCGGCTGAAGACCACGTTGCCGGACCAGATCAGCACCGCGAGGCTGAGCAGCAGGTAGGGCACTAGGCGGGCTCGGCGTCGCGGGCGGCCAGGAAGCGCTGCAGCGGCGCGGCCAGCGCGGCCGCGTTCTCCAGGTGCAGGTGGTGACCGCCGGGGAGCACCAGGTGCTGCAGGCCGGCGACCTGCTGCATCCGCGCAGCGAGCCCGGCGCGCGCGCGGAAGGCGCTGTCGGCCCCGGTCACCAGCAGCGCGGGGCAGCGGATGCGGGACAGGAACGCCAGCACCTGCGCCTCGGTCTGGTAGGCCGGCGAACGGAACAGCAGGCGCGGGTCGCTGCGCCAGGTCCAGCCGCCGTCGACGGCATGCAGCGCGCGCTCGACCAGCACCCGCGCCGCCGCGGCGCCGAGCCCGTCGGCGCGCTGCCGCGCCGCGATCGCGCTGGCGTGGTCGGCGTGCAGCGGCGGCTCCCGCCAGGGCAACCGGGCCATCTGCCGGAGCGCCGTGGCCAGCCGCCCGGGCTCCTCCTGCGGCTCGCCGCTGTGCGGCCCGAGGCCCTCGACCAGCGCCAGCGCGCAGACCCGCTGCGGGGCCACCACGGCGACGTAGCTGGCGATTCCGGCACCCAGCGAGTGCCCGAGCAGCGCGAACCGCTGCCAGCCGAGCGCGTCGGCCGCGGCCAGCACGTCGGGGACGAAATCGACGAAGTGGTAGGGCACGCCGGGCGGACGGTGCTCGGAGTGGCCGTGTCCCGGGAGGTCGAGCGCGACCACCTCGCAGCCGTCGAGCAGCGGGGCCAGCGCGGTGAAGCTCGCCGCGTTGTCGAGCCAGCCGTGCAGCGCGAGGAGCCGCTGCGGGCCGCCGCTGCCCCAGCGCAGCGCGGCGATGCGCAGCCACGGCGTCTGCAGCTGCAGCGGGCCGTCGGCGCGCGTGGTGCCGGGAGACGGTTCAGCTCGATCGGGCAACTCGTCGGTGTGCATGGACCGGGATCGGCGGCGAGGGCGACCGCGCCATTGTAGCCGCGCCGGGTGCCGCCGATGACCGGGCCGCGCCGCGGCACGCAGGCCGCGCGCCGCAGGCCCGGCTCAGCCGCGGATGAAGGCGACGTCGCAGCCGGCCGGCCCCGGCAGCAGGCCGAGCAGCGTGCGCCCGGTGCTGCGGGCCCAGGTGGCGAGGTCGTCCGGTAGCCCGGTGCAGTCGCTGAGCAGCTTCAGCGTCGAACCGGCGGCGAGGCCGTGCAGGCGGCGCTCCGCCTCCACCAGCGGCGCGGGGCAGGCGCGGCCGCGCATGTCGAGGACCGCGGTGGCCGGCCATGGGTCGCCGTTGCGCAGGTAGAAGGCCCGCCCGCCGTCCGCGTGCCGGACCACCTCGAGCAGCTCGCGCCCGGTCTGCTGCGCCCAGGCCCGCAGGTCGGGCTCGGTCCCCGGGCAGTCGGCGAGCAGCAGCAGAACCGCGCCGGGAGCCAGGCCCGCCGCGGCACGCCGGACCTCGAGCAGCGGGCCGGGGCAGGTCTTGCCCTGGGTGTCCAGGACCAGGTCGGGGGTGATCTCGGGGTGCATGGCGGTTCCTCCAGCGAAGCGGGTGAACGGGAATCTACCGCGCTCCGGCAACGGCCGTGAAAGACCCTTTGGCTATATCGATATAACGCCGGCGCCGCGGACTGCCCGGGTCCGGCCTGCGTGCTATATTTCCAACAGGAAACCGTTCCTTACAGGGATCACAACGATGACAAGAAGCACGTTCGCCAGCCTGCTGTTCGCCGCCCTGCTCGTCCCGTCGGTCGCCAGCGCGCAGATGTCCCAGAGTGCACCGGCCAGCGCCCCACCGCAGGCATCGATGGCAGTCCCGGGTAACGGCCTGACCATGGACCAGGTGGTCGCGCAGTTCGGTGAACCGCAGCAGAAATCCTCCCCGGTCGGCGACCCGCCGATCACCCGGTGGGCCTACGAGGGCTACACCGTCTACTTCGAGCACGACAAGGTCCTGCACAGCGTGATCGGCCGCTAGGCGGCACCGGGCGGTTGCCGGGCGGCTGCGGCCGCCGCGACCCATGCCTGCCACCCCTCCGCCACGCCTGCTCCCCGAGTGGGCGCCCCAGTCCGGCGTGCTGCTGACCTGGCCGCACGGGCACAGCGACTGGGCCGGTGAACTGGCGGCGATCGAGGCGGAGTACACCGCGCTGGCCGCCGCGATCGCCGCGCGCGAGAGCGTGCTGATCGGCTGCCACGACGAGACGGTCGAGGGCCACGTGCGTGAGCGGCTGGCGCACGCCGGCGTCGCGGCGGCGCGCTGCCGCCTGCACCGGGTTCCGAGCAACGACACCTGGGTCCGCGACTACGGCCCGCTGACGGTCGAGCGGGACGGCCGGCCGCGGCTGGTCGCCTTCAGCTTCAACGCCTGGGGCGGCAAGTACCCGCACGCCGAGGACGCGCGCATCAGCGCGCGCCTGCACGCGGCGGGGGCCTTCGGCGCACTGCCGCTGCAGCGCGAGGCGCTGGTCGCCGAGGCCCACAGGTGACGCCATTCCCAGCCGCGATGCTCCGCAGGCGCCAGCTCGAGTCGTCTCTTGGCCTCGACGATCTCACCGGATCTGAGGCTGGAGTCGGCGGCCATCAGGTTCGCGAGGTAGCTCTGACGCCGCGCTTCCGCTCTCTCGTCCTCCGCCCGGTCCCGCTCGGCCACGGCTCGCGCCTCGGCTGCGCGGGCCTTCAAGTACATGATCGACG
>DATCZX010000421.1:0-2921 GCA_036525695.1 Gammaproteobacteria bacterium
GGTCGCCGTGGTCACCCACGCCCCCGGCGGGCACCGCGTGCGCGGGGTCTCCGGGCTCGGCCCGCGGCTGCTGCTGAACGGCGCGCCGCTGGGGGCCGCGGCGCAGCCGCTGGCCGACGGCGACCGGCTCCGGGTCGGCGACCTCGAGGCGCTCTACCGGGCGGGGTGAGGCCCTGGGTGGCGTGACTCGCCAGGATCGCGGTGGCTGCGCTGTGCTCATCCACCCTGCATCAGCATCCGCACGCTACTTCGACGTAGGCTGCGGTGACGCAGGAACCGCACCGCGGCCCCGTCCGCAGCGATGCGGTTCGCAAGCTCACCGCTTCCTACGCACTGCATCCGCGGAACCCGGCAGGCATCTCGTTTCCCTGCGGGTCGGGCTTCAGCCCGACGCGGCCGGATGTCGGGCTGAAGCCCGACCCACGAAGAGTCGGTCCCGCGGCCGCCCGCCTCAGGCCGGCAGCCAGGCCGGCCCGTGCGGGCCGGCGACCTCGACCACCGGGTGGCCGTAGAGCTGGCCGAGCGTGGCCGCGTCGACCACCGCGGCGAAGCGGCCGGCCCGCGTCGCGCCGTCGCCGAGCAGCAGCAGCGCGTGGTCGCAGCAGCGCGCGGCGAGGTTGACGTCGTGCGCGACCAGCAGCAGCGCGCCGCCGTCGCGCCGGGCGCGCGCGGCCAGCAGCGCGAGCAGCTCGACCTGGTGGCGCAGGTCGAGGTGGTTGGCCGGCTCGTCGAGCAGCGCCACGCGCGGCTGCTGCACCAGCAGCGTGGCCAGCGCGAGGCGCCGCCGCTCGCCGCCGGAGAGGGTGGTGACGCTGCGCGCCGCGCACCCCTGCAGCCCGACCTCGGCCAGCGCGGCGTGCGCCAGCGCGAGGTCCTCCGGCCCCTCCCAGCCGAGCCCGCCGAGGTGCGGGTGGCGGCCGATCAGCGCGGTCTCGAGCACCGTCGCCGGGAACAGGTCGCGGTTGTCCTGCGGCAGCACCCCGAGCTGCTGGGCGACCCGCCGGCGCGGCAGCGCGGCCAGCGGCGCGCCGCCGAGTTCGACGCTGCCGGCATCGGCCCGGCGCAGGCCGGCGAGGGTGTGCAGCAGCGTGGTCTTGCCGACCCCGTTGCGCCCGAGCAGCGCCCAGCACTGGCCCGGCTCCAGGCGCAGCTCGAGGTCGCGGCAGACCCGGCGCCCGGCGATGCTGACCGCCAGGCCGCGGGTCGCCAGCAGCGCGGCCGGCTCAGCGCTCACGCCGGGCCTCGCGGCGCAGCAGGAACAGGAACAGCGGCACGCCGATCAGCGCGGTGAGGATCCCGGTCGGCAGCTGGCGCGGCGCGATCAGGCTGCGCGCGGCGGTGTCGGCGAGCAGCAGCAGCGCGCCGCCGAGCAGCGCGCAGGCCGGCAGCAGCCGGCGGTGGTCGGTCGCGCCGAGCAGCCGCAGCAGGTGCGGGGTGACCAGGCCGACGAAGCCGATGGTGCCGGCGACGGTCACCGCGGCCGCGGTCAGCAGCGAGGCGAGCAGGTAGAGGGCGGTGCGCAGCCGCGCCAGGTCGACGCCGAGCAGCGCCGCCTGCAGGTCGCCGTGGGCCAGCACGTTGAGCCGCGGGGCGAGCAGCAGCGCCGCCGGCAGGCCGAGCGCCAGCGCGCCCCAGCCGAGCCACGGGCCGCCCGGGCCGGCGCCGCCGAGGTCGCCCATCAGCCAGAACAGCATCCCGGGCAGGTTGCGGTCGGGGCTGGTGGCGAGCAGGAAGCCGATCAGCGCGCCCCAGCCGGCGGCCAGCACCACGCCGGTCAGCAGCAGCCGGGTCGCCGACCAGTCGCCGGCGCCGCGGCCGAGGGCGAACACCAGCAGCACCGCGGCCAGCGCGCCGGCGAAGGCGGAGCCGGAGACCCCGGCGGTGCCGAGCCCGGCGAGCAGCGCCAGCAGCGCGGCGCTGGCGGCGCCGCCGGAGATCCCGAGCACGTACGGGTCGGCGAGCGGGTTGCGCAGCAGCACCTGCATCAGCGCGCCGGCCAGCGCCAGCAGCGCGCCGACGCTGAACGCCGCCAGCGCGCGCGGCAGGCGCAGCTCGAGCAGCAGCGTGCGCTCGAGCGGCTCGCCGCCGCCGCCGAGCACCGCCAGCAGGCGCTCCGGCGGGATCGCCACGCTGCCGGTCGCGAGCGCCGCCAGCAGGCTGCCGCCGGCAAGCAGGGCGAGGGCGGGGAGCAGCCAGCCGGCGGCCGCCCCGGGGCGCGGCTCAGCCGGCATCCCCGCGCAGGCTGAGCACCTCCCAGCCACGCGCCGCCGCGGTCTCGCGCAGCTGCGGGTCGGGGTCGACGGCGACCGGGTGGGTGACCGCCTCGAGCAGCGGCAGGTCGTTGTGCGAGTCGCTGTAGAACCAGCTGTCGGCGAGGTCCATGCCGGTCTCCGCGAGCCACGCCTGCAGGCGCAGCACCTTGCCCTCGCGGAAGCACGGGATCCCCGCCGGCTCGCCGGTGTAGCGGCCGTCGACCTGCTCCGGCTCGGTGGCCAGCAGGTCGTCGATGCCGAGCAGCGCGGCGATCGGCGCGGTGACGAAGCGGTTGGTCGCGGTGATGATCGCCAGCCGGTCGCCGCGCGCGCGGTGGCGCGCGAGCAGCGCCGGTGCGCCGGGGGCGACGATCGGCGCGATCATCTCGGCGACGAAGCGCGCGCGCAGCGCCTCGAGCAGCCGCGGGTCGTGGTCGGCCAGCGGGCGCAGCGCGAAGCGCAGGAACTCGTGGATGTCGAGCCGCCCGGCCTGGTAGTCGTGGTAGTAGCGCAGGTTCTCGCGCTCGTGGCTGGCCGCGTCGACCAGCCCCTCGCGGGCCAGGAAGCAGCCCCACAGGTAGTCGCTGTCGCCGGCGAGCAGGGTGTTGTCGAGGTCGAACAGCGCGAGCGCCACGGGCCGTCTCCAGGTTCTGAACGGAGGGCGGGATG
>DATCZX010000422.1:0-6987 GCA_036525695.1 Gammaproteobacteria bacterium
GAGCAGCGCCAGCAGGGCCAGGTGGCGTTTCATCGGGGTCTCCTCGGGCAACGGTTTCAGTGGTCCGCGGCGACGCGCGGCTTGCGCCCGGTCCACATCGCGCGGACCAGGTTCTCGCGGTGCTGGAAGCTTGCCACCAGCACCCCGACGAGGTGCCCGGCGACCAGCACCACGGTGAAGTTGGCGCAGAACTCGTGCAGCTCCTCGAGCGCCTCGGCGAAGCCGTGGCCGACGTGCTGGGCGAGCCCGGCGGCGGGGCCCTGGAACTCCTCCAGGCCGAGGGTCAGCACGCCGCTGGCGACGGTCAGCGCGAGGCTGGAGAGCATGGCGACGATCATCAGGCCGCCGGCCGGGTTGTGGCCGACGTAGCGGCGGGCACGGAAGCGCACCACGTCGCCGAGGTAGCCGAACACCTCGCGCGGCGGCCGCACGAAGTCGCTGAAGCGCGCCCGGCGCGGGCCGACCAGGCCCCACAGCAGGCGGAAGGCGACCAGCCCGCCGATGGTGTAGCCGGCCAGCTGGTGCAGGCCGAGCCACTCGTCGCCGGTGGCCCAGGCGAGCACGAAACTGCCCACCAGGGTCCAGTGGAACACCCGCACCAGCGGGTCCCATACGTACTCGGTCGTCTGCGTGTTCATCGCGGTCTCCTTGTCCAGGTGCGGCAAGCCTGCACCGGCGCGATGAAACCAAGATGAATCGGGACGTCGTGCCAGGCGCGCACGCGAGGGGTCGCTCGTGAAGGGTCGGAGTCGGCGCAGCCGACTCCGACCCACTTCGTGCCCCTGCGTCGTACCTCGCTGACCGGGGATATACTGCTGCGCGAGGTGTCAGCACCGAGCCTGATGCCGCTCTACCGACTGGCTAGACGACAGGGAGGTTGTCATGCCGAGACGGCCACGGCTCTACCTGCCCGGCCAGCCGCAGCACGTGGTGGTACGCGGGCACAACCGCGATCGAGTGCTCGCCCGGCACGAGGACTTTCGTTACCTCTACCGCTGCCTGCGCGAGGCGGCCGGCCAACATGGCCTGGCCGTGCATGCCTGGGTGTTCATGCACAACCACCTCCATATCCTGGCCACGCCGAGGAATGAGCGCGCCCTGCCGCGGACCATGCAGTCGCTCGGCCGGCGCTACGCGCAGTACTTCAACCGCAGCTACCGGCGCAGCGGTGCCTTGTGGGAGGGGCGCTACAAGGCCGCCCTGGTCGATACGGACCGGTACCTGCTCGCCTGTTACCGCTACATCGAACTGAACCCGGTACGGGCCGGTATCGCTCGGCGGCCGGGGGATTACCCTTACTCGAGCTTTCGTGCCAACGCGCTCGGCAGGCCGGACCCGTTGCTGACGCCGCACCCGGTTTTCCTGGGCCTGTGCGGCGCTCCTGCTCTGGGGTCGGAGTCGGCGGTGCCGACTCCGACCCCTTGTCGTCAGGCTTACCTGGAGCTGTTCGGCGAGGCGCTCTCGAGCGAGGACTTGACGTCGATTCGCCGCGGCACGGAAAGCGGTCTGGGGATCGGGCAGCCGGCGTTCCTTCTCGATCTGGCGAGGCTGGCTGGCCGCTGCTCGTAGGGGTTGGTGTTCGTAGGGGTCGGAGTCGGTTGGCTCAGGGAGTCAGCATCGGCTGGCCCGTTGGGCAACCGACTCCGACCCCTGCTCGTCAGGGCTGCTGCAGCGGCAGCCCCTCCATCGGGCCGAGGTCGAAGCGGTCGCGGCGCGACACCGGGCGGCTCTGCGCGTAGATGCACAGCAGCTCGGCGATCGACTCCAGCGCCGACAGGTGGATCCGCTCGTAGCCGTGCGAGGCGTCGATGCCGAAGGCGAGCAGCGCGGTGCGGATGTCGTTGCCGGCCTCGACCGCGGCGGCGCTGTCGGAGCGGTAGTAGCGGAACACGTCGCGCTGGTGCGGGATGCCGAACTCCTGGCACAGCTGCAGCAGGCGGTGGGTCAGGTGGTAGTCGAACGGGCCGACGGTGTCGGCCATCGCCACGGTGACACCGAACTCGCTCGAGTTCTGTCCCGGCGCGGTGGTGCCGTTGTCCAGCGTGACCATCTCGGAGACGTCGCCGTGCAGCACCGCCGAGGCGCCGGAGCCGATCTCCTCGGTGATGGTGAACAGCAGGTGCAGGTCGGTCGGCAGCTCCGGCGCGTGCTCGACCAGCGCCTTCGCGGTGGCCAGCAGCACCGCGGCGCCGGCCTTGTCGTCGAGGTGGCGCGAGTTCAGGTAACCGTTGTCGAGGAACTCCGGGCACGGGTCGATGGCGACGAAGTCGCCGACGTGGATGTCCAGGCGCATCAGCCCGGCGACGTCGTGCGCGTGCTCGTCGACGCGCAGCTCGACGTTGTCCCAGCTGACCGGCTGGGTGTCGACCTCCTTGTTGAAGGTGTGGCCCGAGGCCTTCAGCGGCAGGATCTGGCCGCGGTAGGTGGTGTGGTCGGTGAACAGCGTGACCCGCGCGCCCTCGGCGAAGCGCGAGCTCCAGTGACCGATCGGGACCAGCGCCAGGCGGCCGTTCGGCTTCAGCGCCTTGACCATCGCGCCGAGGGTGTCGAGGTGCGCGACCACGGCGCGGTCCGGGCTGCTCTGGCGGCCCGGCAGCGTGGCGCGGATCGCGCCGCGCCGGGTCAGCTCGAACCGCACCCCGAGCGCGAGCAGCTCCTGGCAGACCAGGAACACCACGCGGTCGGTGTAGCCCGACGGGCTCGGGGTCTCGAGCAGGCGCCACAGGGTGTTGCGCAGGTAGTCGGTGTCGATCGGCAGCGGGCGTACCGGGAGCGGCCTGGCCGCGGGGGCGTCTGCGGGCATCGGTGGGTCCTGTCAGGCAGTCTGCGGAAAGAGCAGGTCGACGAAGCGCTCGGCGGTCGGGCGCGGCTCGTGGTTGGCCAGGCCGGGGCGCTCGTTGGCCTCGATGATCACGTAGTCGTCGTCCTCGGGTTCGGTGACGATGAAGTCGAGCCCGACCACCGGGATCTGCAGCGCCTGCGCCGCCGCCAGCGCGGCCTTGTGCAGGGCTGGACTGAGCCGCTCGGTGACGTCGTGGATGGTGCCGCCGGTGTGCAGGTTGGCGGTGCGCCGCACCGCCAGCGCCTCGCCCTCGCCGAGCACGTCGTCGAGCGTGTGCCCCGCCGCGCGCACGCAGCGCCGGGTCTCGTCGTCGAGCGGGATGCGGCTCTCGCCGCCGGTCGCGGCCATGCGTCGCCGGCTGACCTTCTCGATCAGCTCGCGCACGCTGTGGCGGCCGGTGCCGCGCACCGCGGCCGGGCGGCGGATCGCCGCCGCGACCACCTGCTGGCCGATCACCACGACACGCAGGTCGTCGCCGGGATGGTAGGACTCCAGCAGCACCCTGCCGCCGCCGCAGCGCGCGGCGCGCCCGACCGCCTGCTGCAGCTCCTCCGCAGCGCTGACGTCGACGCTGACCCCGGTGCCCTGTTCGCCGCGCTGCGGCTTGACCACCACGCTGCCGTGGCGGGCGAGGAACGCCGCGTTGACCTCCGCGTCGTCGCTCGCCTCGACCTGCTGCGGCACGCGCAGCCCGGCACGTGCCAGCACCCGGTGGGTCAGCTGCTTGTCGTCGCACAGGGTCATGGCGACCGCCGAGGTCATCTCGCTGAGCGACTCGCGGCAGGTGACCGCGCGGCCACCGTAGGTCAGCCGGAACAGGTTCAGCTCGGCATCGAGCACCTCGACCGCGATGCCGCGCCGGCGCGCCTCGTCGACGATGATGGTCGCGTACGGGTTCAGCGACTCCTCCGGCGCCGGGGCGGTGAACAGCGCTTCGTTGATGTCGTTCTTGCGCTTCAGCGCGAACACCGGCACGCGGACGAAGCCGATCTTCTCGTACAGCCCGATCGCCGAGGCGTTGTCGTGCAGCACCGAGAGGTCGAGGTGGCGGCGCCCGCGGGCCTGGTAGTGCTCGGCCAGGTAACGGCTCAGCGCCTCGCCGACGCCCGGGTGGTTGGCCTGCGGGTCGACCGCCAGGCACCACAGGCTGCAGCCCGCCTCGGGGTCGTTGAACGCCTCGACGTGGTCGAGTCCCATCGCCGCCCCGACCACCGGCCCGTCCTTGCCCTCCTGGGCGACGAAGTAGGTGAGCACCCGCGAGTCGCGCAGCGAGCGCACGAAGGCGGCGCCCGGCTGCACCATCTGCCGGCGCGCGTACAGCGCGTCGATCGCCGCGGCGTCGTCGCGCGAGACCACGCGGCGGACGAAGAACGCCTTCGGCGGGTTCGCCTGCGGCTGGTAGCGGTCGAGCCACAAGCGGTAGGTGTGCGACGGGTCGAGGAACAGGTGCTGCGGCGCCAGCGACAGCGCCACCTGCGGGTCGCGCAGGTAGATCGCGATGTCGCGCTTGCCCGGCTGCTCGTCGAGCAGGCTGTCGACCAGCCGCGCGGTCGAGGCGAAGGTGTGCGCGAACAGGATCCGGCCCCAGCCGCAGTCGATGCAGACGTCGCTGGCGAGGCCGTCGGCCAGCGGCCCGGCCGGCTGTTTCCAGCTCTGGATGCTGGGCAGGTTCTGCCGCTCGTAGCGGTGGCGCTTGCGGATGTTCATCACGCGCCCGCGATGCCGTGGCGCTGCAGCCAGAACTCGAGCAGCGCGACCTGCCACAGCTTCGAGCCGCCGAGCGGGGTGATCTGGCGTTCCGGGTCGGCGAGCAGCCCGGCGACGTAGCCGGGGTCGAACAACTGGCGCTCGCGCGCCTGCGGCTGCGCCAGGATCTCGCGGACGAAGTCGAGGTAGGCGCCGCGCAGGTACTTCAGCGCCGGCACCGGGAAGTAGCCCTTCGGCCGGTCGATCACCGCCGGCGGGATCACCGTGCGGCCGAACGCCTTGAGCACGCCCTTGCCGCCGTCGGCGAGCTTGAAGCGCGACGGGATGCGCGCCGCCAGTTCGACCAGCTCGTGGTCGAGGAACGGCACCCGCGCCTCGACGCCCCAGGCCATGGTCATGTTGTCGACCCGCTTGACCGGGTCGTCGACCAGCATCACCCGGGTGTCGAGGCGCAGCGCCTTGTCCACCGGGTCGGCGGCGCCGGGCGCGGCGAACTGCGCGCTGACGAGGCGGCCGCTGTGGTTCTTGCCGCGGAAGCCCGGGTGCAGCATCGCGCGCAGCTCGCGCTGGCCGCGGTCGAGGAACGCGTTGCGGTAGTCGCGCACCGGGCGAGCGCTGCCGGCCAGCGGCGGGTACCAGTGGTAGCCGCCGAACACCTCGTCGGCGCCCTGGCCCGACTGCACCACCTTGATGTGCCGCGCGACCTCGCGCGCGAGCAGGTAGAAACCGATCACGTCGTGGCTGACCATCGGCTCGGCCATCGCGTCGACGCAGTCGGCCAGCGCCTCGAGCAGGCCGCTGGTCGGCACGCGGATGCGGTGGTGCTCGGTGTCGAAGGTCTGCGCGATCAGGTCGGAGTACTCGAACTCGTCGCCGCTGACCTCGCCGACCGCCTCGAAGCCGACCGAGAAGGTCTGCAGGCCGGTCTGCCCGCCCTCGGCGAGCAGGCCGACGATCAGGCTCGAGTCGAGGCCGCCGGAGAGCAGCACGCCGACCGGGACGTCGGCGACCTGGCGCCGGCGCACCGCGGTGCGCAGCGCCGCGCCGACCTCGTCGCGCCACGCCTCCAGGTCCTTGCCCTCGTCCCCGGGCCGCGGTCCGAACGGCAGCTCCCAGTAGGCGCGCGGGGTGCCGACGCCGTGCTCGTCGAGGCGCAGCAGGCAGCCCGGCGGCACCTTGCGCACGCCGGCGAGGAGGGTGTGCGGGGCCGGCACCACGGCGTGGAACGACAGGTAGTGGTGCAGCGCGACCGGGTCGAGCGTGGTGTCGAGGCCGCCGCCGGCGAGCAGCGCCGGCAGCGTCGAGGCGAAGCGCACCCCGCCCGGGATCTCGGCGTAGTAGAGTGGCTTGATCCCGAGCCGGTCGCGGCCGAGCAGCACGCCGGGGCGGTCGCGCTCCCACAGCGCGAAGGCGAACATGCCCTGCAGCCGCTCGACGCAGCGCTCGCCCCAGTGGTGGTAGGCCTTGAGCAGGACCTCGGTGTCGCCGTGCGAGAAGAAGCGGTAGCCGGCCGCGCGCAGCTCGGCGCGCAGCTCGCGGTAGTTGTAGAGCATGCCGTTGAACACCAGCCCGAGACCGAGCTCGCTGTCGATCATCGGCTGCTGCGCGTGCTCCGACAGGTCGATGATCTTGAGCCGGCGGTGCGCCACCGCGAGCCCCTGCTGCTGGTGGAAGCCCGCCGCGTCGGGGCCGCGCGGGGCCAGCGCCGCGCTCATCCGCGCCAGCGCGGCGAGGTCGGGTAGCTGGTGGTCGCGGCGGAACTCGCCGCACAGGCCGCACATGGTCCGCTGCGGTCCCGCTCAGGCGAGCAGGTCGGCGACCAGGTCGCCGGCCCACGTCGCCAGCGTGGCGGAACGGGGGGCGAGCAGGGCCAGGCCGGCGAGGCCGAGAAGGGTCGCCAGCAGCGTCAGGGCGACGCGCAGAAAGCGTCGTTCACGCTGGAACAGGGGGCACTCCGTGGCGGTGCGATCCGGGGAAATCATCGGCGGAAAAACTTCGGTCAATCGGCGGGTGAACGCCGAAAATTATAACGTCCACGAAATATATTTCAAGTTCATGCGCCGATGTTGGATATATATTTCAATGATTTATACATATGAATACCAGGCGTACACGTTGAAATGGTTGAGTAAAAATGGCTGAGCGTGGTGCAGAGATCGACGTCGGTGAGGCGGTGGTGGTGGCGCTGCGCCGGATCATCCGCGCGGTCGACCTGCACTCGAAACGGCTGCTGCAGAGCCACGGCCTGACCGGGCCGCAGCTGCTGCTGCTGCGCGAGCTGGCCGCGGCCGGGCACTGCACGGTCGGCCAGCTGGCCGGCCGGCTGCGGCTCGGCCAGGCGACGGTGACCGCGATCCTGGCCCGGCTCGAGCGGCGCGGCCTGGTCAGCCGCGCGCGCGCCGCGGCGGACCGGCGCCGGGTCGACAACGCGCTGACCC
>DATCZX010000423.1:0-5183 GCA_036525695.1 Gammaproteobacteria bacterium
GGGCCGGCGCTACGGCCTGCAGCTGACCTTCTTCCGCTTCGCCCTGGCCCCGTCGGCAACGCCGGACCCGGCAAGCTCGGCCTGGCGCAGCGACCAGCTGTACATGGCGCACCTGGCGCTGACCGACGCGGCGGGGGGCCGCTTCCAGGCCTGGGAGCGCTTCGCCCGCCCGGTGCTCGGCCTGGCCGGTGCCGAGGCCGCGCCGTTCCGCGTCTGGCTCGAGGACTGGGTGCTGGCCGGGGGCGCCGACGGCCTGTTCCCGCTGCGCCTGCAGGCCGCGGCCGACGGCCAGGCGGCGACGCTGCTGCTGCGCCCGCGCAAGCCGCCGGTCGCCCACGGAGACGCCGGCACCAGCCGCAAGGGGCCGGAGCCGGGCAACGCCTCGCGCTACTACGCGTTCACCCGGCTCGAGGCCAGCGGCGAGCTGCGTCTCGACGGGCGCACGCTGGCGGTCGACGGCAGCGCCTGGCTGGACCGCGAGTGGGGCACCAGCGCCCTCGGTGCCGGGGTGGCCGGCTGGGACTGGTTCGCGCTGCAGCTCGACGACGGCCGCGACCTGATGCTCTACCGGCTGCGCCGTGCCGACGGCAGCAGCGACCCGTACAGCGCCGGCAGCCTGGTCGCCGCGGACGGCACGCCGACGCCGCTGGCGGCCGACGCGTTCAGCATCGAGGTGCTGCAGCAGCGCGACAGCCGGCTCGGCACGCGCTACCCGTCGCGCTGGCGCCTGCGCGTGCCGCGGGCCGGGCTCGACCTGCAGGTGAGCCCGCTGCTGGACGAGCAGGAGCTGGCGCTGTCGGTGCGCTACTGGGAGGGCGCGGTGGTCGCCAGCGGCAGCGTCGGCGGGCGCGGTTACGCCGAGCTGACCGGCTACGCCGGGGCCAGCGGCCCGGGCCGCCGCTGAACCCGGAGCGGCCGCAGGCGCGTGGTAGAATCGCGCGCCGCACCCCCCGCCCCGCCAACCGACGCACGCCGATGACCCTGACCGCCCAGCTCGCGCGCCGCATCCTGATCATCGACGGCGCGATGGGGACGATGATCCAGCGCCATGGCCTCGACGAGGCGGGCTACCGCGGCACGCGCTTCGCCGGCCACCCGCGCGAGCTGCAGGGCAACAACGACCTGCTCTCGCTGACCCGGCCGGAGCTGATCCGCGGGATCCACGCCGCCTACCTCGAGGCCGGCGCCGACATCGTCGAGACCAACACCTTCAGCGCGACCACCATCGCGCAGGCCGACTACGGCCTCGAGGCGCTGGCCTACGAGCTCAACCACGCCTCCGCGCAGCTGGCGCGCGCCGCCTGCGACGCCGCCATGGCCGCCGACCCGCAGCGGCCGCGCTTCGTCGCCGGCGCGCTCGGCCCGACCAACCGCACCGCGTCGATCTCGCCCGAGGTCAACGACCCGGGGGCGCGCAACGTCACCTTCGACCAGCTCGCGGTCGCCTACCGCGAGGCCGCCTCCGGGCTGCTCGACGGCGGTGCCGACCTGCTGCTGGTGGAGACGGTGTTCGACACGCTGAACGCCAAGGCGGCGATCCACGCCCTGCTCGGGCTGTTCGCCGAGCGCGGCCGCAGCTGGCCGGTGATGATCTCCGGGACCATCACCGATGCCAGCGGGCGCACGCTGTCGGGACAGACCCCGACCGCCTTCTGGCACTCGGTCGCACACGCCGCGCCGGTCGCCGTCGGCCTGAACTGCGCGCTCGGCCCGGAGCAGCTGCGCGAGCACCTCGAGGAGCTCGCCGGGGTCGTCACCTGCCACCTCAGCGCCTACCCCAACGCCGGCCTGCCGAACGCCTTCGGCGGCTACGACGAGACCCCGGAGGCGATGGCGCGCGAGATCGGCGACTGGGCCCGCAGCGGGCTGGTCAACCTGGTCGGCGGCTGCTGCGGCACCACCCCCGAGCACATCCGCGCGATCGCCGACGCGGTCGCCCCGCGCCGGCGTGCCGGCTCAGCGGGCTGGAGCCGCTCACCATCGACGCCGCTGCGCTGTTCGTCAACGTCGGCGAGCGCACCAACGTCACCGGCTCGGCGCGGTTCAAGAAGCTGGTGCTGGCCGGCGACTACGCGACCGCGCTCGACGTGGCCCGCGAGCAGGTGCTGAACGGCGCCCAGGTGATCGACGTGAACATGGACGAGGCGCTGCTCGACGGGTCGCGCGCGATGACCACCTTCCTCAACCTGGTCGCCACCGAGCCGGACATCGCCCGCGTGCCGGTGATGGTCGACTCCTCCGACTGGAACGTGATCGAGGCCGGGCTGAAGTGCCTGCAGGGCAAGGGCGTGGTCAACTCGATCAGCCTCAAGGAGGGCGAGTCCGCGTTCCTCGAGCGGGCCCGCGCGGTGCGCTGCTACGGTGCCGCCGTGGTGGTGATGGCGTTCGACGAGCAGGGCCAGGCCGACACGCAGGAGCGCCGCCTGGCGGTGTGCCGGCGCGCCTACCGGCTGCTCACGGAAGCGGTCGGTTTCCCGCCCGAGGACATCATCTTCGACCCCAACATCTTCGCCATCGCCACCGGCATCGCCGCGCACGACCGCTACGCGGTGGACTTCATCGAGGCGACGCGCGCGATCAAGCGCGAGCTGCCGCACGCGCTGGTCTCCGGCGGCGTCTCCAACGTCTCCTTCTCGTTCCGCGGCAACGACCGCGTGCGCGAGGCGATCCACGCGGTGTTCCTGTACCACGCGATCCAGGCCGGGATGGACCTGGGCATCGTCAACGCCGGCCAGCTGGCGGTCTACGACGAGCTGCCGCAGGCACTGCGCGAGGCGGTCGAGGACGTGGTGCTGGCGCGCCGCGAGGACGCCACCGAGCGGCTGCTGGAGCTCGCCGAGGGCTACCGCGGCGGCGCCGCGGCGGCCAGCCGCGACGACACCGCCTGGCGCGAGGAGCCGGTCGTCGCGCGCCTCGCGCACGCGCTGATCCACGGCAACGACCGCCACGTCGAGGCGGACGCCGAGGAGGCGCGCCAGCTGCTCGGCTCGCCGCTGGCGGTGATCGAGGGGCCGCTGATGGACGGCATGAACGTCGTCGGCGACCTGTTCGGTGCCGGCAAGATGTTCCTGCCCCAGGTGGTCAAGAGCGCGCGGGTGATGAAGAAGGCGGTCGCCTACCTCGAGCCCTACCTGGCGGCCGATCGCAGCGCCGCCGGGCGCACCCAGGGCCGGGTGCTGATGGCCACCGTCAAGGGCGACGTGCACGACATCGGCAAGAACATCGTCGGCGTGGTCCTGCAGTGCAACAACTACGAGGTGATCGACCTCGGCGTGATGGTCCCGGCCGACCGCATCCTCGAGCGCGCGGTCGCCGAGCAGGTCGACATCATCGGCCTCTCCGGGCTGATCACGCCGTCGCTCGGCGAGATGGCGCACGTCGCCCGGGAGATGCAGCGGCGCGGGATGCAGCAGCCGCTGCTGATCGGCGGCGCGACCACCTCCAAGGCCCACACCGCGGTGAAGATCGCGCCCGAGCTGCGCGCCGCGCCGACGCTGTGGGTCAAGGACGCCTCGCGCGCGGTCGGCGTGGTGCAGAAGCTGCTGAGCGACGAGCAGCGCGGCCGCTACCTGGCCGAGATCCGCGAGGACTACGACCGCGTGCGCGCCGAGTTCGCCGCGCGCGAGAGCGCCGCCCAGCGGCTGCCGCTGGGCGCGGCCCGCGCCAACGCCGCGCAGGTCGACTGGGACGCCTACCGGCCACCGGTGCCACGGCGGCTCGGCTTGACCACCTTCGACGACATCGAGCTGGCCGCGCTGGTCCAGTACATCGACTGGACGCCGTTCTTCCTCTCCTGGGAACTCGGCGGCCGCTACCCGGCGATCCTCGACGACCCCGAGAAGGGGGCGCTGGCGCGCAGCCTGTTCGACGACGCCCAGGCGATGCTGCGGCAGATCGTCGACGAGCGCTGGCTGACCCCGCGCGCGGTGGTCGGGCTGTTCCCGGCCAACCGTGCCGGTGCCGACGACGTCGCGGTGTACGCCGACGAGGCGCGGCGCGAGCCGCTGGCCACCTTCCGCTTCCTGCGCCAGCAATCGCAGCGGCGCGCCGGCCAGCCGAACCTGTGCCTGGCCGACTGGGTCGCGCCGGCCGGGGTGCCGGACTACCTCGGCGGCTTCGCCGTCACCTCGGGCAGCGAGGCCGGCGCGCGCGCCGACGCCTACGCCGCCGAGCACGACGACTACCGCGCGATCCTGCTCAAGGCGCTCGCCGACCGCCTCGCCGAGGCCCTGGCCGAGTACCTGCACGCCCGGGTGCGGCGCGAGTTGTGGGGCTACGCCGCCGACGAGGCGCTCGACCACGAGGCGCTGGTGCAGGAGCGCTACCGCGGCATCCGCCCGGCCCCCGGCTACCCCGCCTGCCCGGAGCACACCGAGAAGGGGGTCCTGTGGCGCCTGCTCGAGGTCGAGCCGCGCACCGGCATCACGCTGACCGACAGCTTCGCGATGGACCCGCCGGCCTCGGTCAGCGGTTTCTACTTCGCCCACCCGGCGGCGCGCTACTTCGCGGTGGGCAAGCTCAACCGCGACCAGGTCGAGGACTACGCCGCGCGCAAGGGTTTCGACCTGGCCACGGCGGAGCGCTGGCTGGCACCGAACCTGGGTTACACGTCCGCCTGAATGCCCCGTCCCCGGCGGTTTGACCCCTTCCGCGCTAATACTTTACCATTCCGGTAGGTTATTACCGGGCAGGCTGGCTGCCCGTGCCGAATCCAACCGCTTCAAGAGGAGAACCTGCGGATGAAGGTATGGCGTTGCGTGGTGTGTGGCTTCATCTACGACGAGGCCGCCGGCCTGCCCGAGGAAGGCATTCCGCCCGGGACCGCCTGGGACGCTATCCCGGACGACTGGGAGTGCCCGGAGTGCGGGGTCGGCAAGGACGACTTCGAGATGGAGGAGTACGCCGCCTGACCCGGTCGCGGCACGGCTGCAGCGCCAGGTACCCGCGTCGGCAGCGCGCGCGCGGGGAGTTGGCTATAGTTACGCGATGTTCCACAGGGAGTGAGGTCGAGGCATGAAGACACCATTGACGGCGGTCCAGGGCATCGGTGCCGTCGCGGCCAAGCGGCTCGGCGAACACGGCATCGTCGCCGCCGAGGACCTCGTTGCCGCCGGCGCGGCCGCGGTGGCCAAGCTGCCCGGCTTCGGCCCGGCCAGTGCCAAGCGCCTGGTGACCGCGGCGAA
>DATCZX010000424.1:0-2060 GCA_036525695.1 Gammaproteobacteria bacterium
CCACGCTTCGTCCCATGCCGGTGAGCCCGTGATCGACCCGCTGAACGCCCTGCTGCTCGCCCTCGTCCAGGGACTCACCGAGTTCCTGCCGATCTCGAGCTCCGCGCACCTCGCGCTGTTCCCGCTGCTGACCGGCAGCGCCGACCAGGGCCTCGCCTTCGACGTCGCCGTGCACGTCGGCACGCTGGTCTCGGTGGTCGGCTGCTTCCGCCACGAGCTGCTGCGCATGCTCGCCGGCCTCGGCCGGGCGGGCGACCCCGAGGCGCGGCTGCTCGGGCAGCTGCTGCTGGCGAGCGTGCCGTTGGGACTCTGCGGCCTGCTGTTCGCCGGCGCGATCGAGGCCAGCCTGCGCTCGGCGACGGTGATCGGCGTCGCCAGCATCGCCTTCGGCATCGTGCTGCTGCTCGCCGACCGCCTCGGCTCGCGCAGCCGCGACGAGCACGGCCTGACCCTCGGCCAGGCGCTGGCGATCGGCGCCGCGCAGGCGCTGGCGCTGATCCCCGGCACCTCGCGCTCCGGCATCACCATGACCGCCGCGCTGGCCCTCGGCCTCGACCGCCGCGCCGCCGCGCGCTTCTCGTTCCTGCTGTCGATCCCGGCGATCGTGATGGCCGGCGGCTACGCGGCGCTGCAGCTGCTGCAGGCGCCGGTCGAACCGGCCTGGGGCCCGCTGCTGCTGGCCACCGTGACCGCCGCGCTCAGCGCCTGGCTCTGCATCCGCGCCTTCCTCGCCTTCGTCGAGCGCGTCGGCATGCTGCCGTTCGTGGTCTACCGGGTGCTGCTCGGCGCGCTGCTGCTGGTGCTGTACTGAGCACCCTCACCCCTACCCCTCTCCCTGGGAGGGAGAGGGGAAAGAGGGGCGATGCCCTCGGGAGCGGCAGCTTACTGACCCGCGGTCGCGCCACCGTCCTCTTCCCCTCGCCCCCACCGGGGGAGAGGGGTAGGGGTGAGGGGGCTCGGCCTCGCGCTGGGTAACCCACGTCGATCCCACTACAATCCCCACCCATGGACGCCCACGACAGGATCTACCTCGCCGGCCACCGCGGCCTGGTCGGCTCCGCGCTGCAGCGGCGGCTGCAGGCGTCCGGCTACGCCAACCTGCTGACCGCGACGCACGCCGAGCTCGACCTCGAGGACGCGCGCGCGGTCGAGGCGTTCTTCGCCGCCGAGCGGCCGCGCTTCGTGTTCCTCGCCGCCGCCAAGGTCGGCGGCATCCACGCCAACAACGCCTACCCGGCCGACTTCATCCGCGCCAACCTGGCGATCGAGCTGAACGTGCTCGACGCCGCCGCGCGTCACGGCGTCGAGCGGCTGCTGTTCCTCGGCTCGTCGTGCATCTACCCGCGCGACTGCGCGCAGCCGATCGCCGAGAGCTACCTGCTGACCGGCCCGCTCGAGACCACCAACCGCCCCTACGCGCTGGCCAAGATCGCCGGGGTCGAGATCTGCTCGGCCTACAACCGCCAGCACGGCGCGCGCTTCCTCGCCGCGATGCCGACCAACCTGTACGGCCCGGGCGACAGCTACGACCTCGAGAACTCGCACGTGCTGCCGGCGCTGATCCGCAAGTGCCACGCGGCGAAGCAGGCCGGCGACGCCCAGGTCGTCGTCTGGGGCAGCGGCACGCCGCGCCGCGAGTTCCTCTACAGCGACGACCTCGCCGACGCCTGCGAGTACCTGATGAACCTCGGCGATGCCGACTTCGACCGCCTGCTCGACCGCGACGCCGGCCCGGGATCGACCGGCACCGGTTTCCCGCTGGTCAACATCGGCGTCGGCAAGGACCTGACCATCGCCGAGCTGGCGCGGCTGACCGCCGAGGTGGTCGGCTTCGCCGGCGAGCTGGTGTTCGACCCGTGCAAGCCCGACGGCACGCCGCGCAAGCTGCTCGACGCCGCGCGGCTGCACGCGCTTGGCTGGCGCGCGCGCACCGCGCTGCGCGACGGCATCGCGCTGGCCTATGCCGATTTCCTGCAGCGTCATCCCTGGGAGGCGTGAGCGGGTGGGCGTGCACAGCGATTGCAGCGGGGAGCGGTGGATGCGCTGCGCTCATCCACCCT
>DATCZX010000425.1:0-7209 GCA_036525695.1 Gammaproteobacteria bacterium
TCCAGCGAGCCGCCGATGGTGCCGGCCTGGCGCGCCTGCTCGAGGTGGTCGTTGACCGCGTCGCGCAGCGCGGCGACGGCCTGCCAGCGCGCCATGAACGGGGCCACCTCGGCCGCCGGCAGCGCCTCCGGCAAGGCGTGCCAGGTCTCCAGGAAGACCGACTCGCTGCGCGCCCCCGGGACGTGCTGCCAGATCTCGTCGGCGGTGAAGCTCAGCACCGGCGCCAGCCAGCGGCACAGCGCCTCGACGATGTGGTACATCGCGGTCTGCGCCGAGCGCCGCGGCAGGCCGTCGGCCTGCGCGGTGTACTGCCGGTCCTTGATGATGTCGAGGTAGAAGGCGCCCATGTCGACGCTGCAGAAGTTGTGCACCTTCTGGTAGATCTGGTGGAACTCGAAGGCCTGGTAGGCGCGCACGATCTCGCCCTGCAGGTCGCGCGCCCGCTGCAGCGCCCAGCGATCCAGCGCGACCATCTGCGCCGGGTCGACCGCGTCGCGCGCCGGGTCGAAGCCGGCCAGGTTGGCGAGCAGGAAACGCGCGGTGTTGCGGATGCGCCGGTAGGCGTCGGCCATGCGCTTGAGGATCTCGTCGGAGACGCTCATCTCGTTGCGGTAGTCGGTGGCGGCGACCCACAGGCGCAGGATGTCGGCGCCCAGCTTGTTCATCACCTCCTGCGGCGCGACCACGTTGCCGAGCGACTTCGACATCTTGTGGCCCTCGGCGTCGACGGTGAAGCCGTGGGTCAGCACCGCGCGGTACGGCGCGGTGCCGTGCATCGCCACGCTGGCCAGCAGCGAGGACTGGAACCAGCCGCGGTGCTGGTCGGAGCCCTCGAGGTAGAGGTCGGCCGGGAAGCCGAGCTCGGGCCGCCGCCCGAGCACGCTGTAGTGCGTGGTGCCGGAATCGAACCAGACGTCCATGGTGTCGTTGAGCTTGCGGTAGTCGCCGGCCTCGGCGCCGAGCAGCTCGGCCGGGTCGAGGTCGAACCAGGCGTCGATGCCGCGCTGCTCGATGCGCTGGGCGACGGCCTCGATCAGCTCCGCGGTGCGCGGGTGCGGCTCGCCGCTGACCCGGTGCACGAACAGCGGGATCGGGATGCCCCAGCTGCGCTGGCGCGAGATGCACCAGTCGGGACGGTTGCGCACCATGCCGTCGATCCGCGCGCGGCCCCAGTCCGGGTGCCAGGCGACCTCGCCGATCGAGCGCAGCGCCTGCTCGCGCAGGCCGGCCTGCTCCATGCTGATGAACCACTGCGGCGTGGCGCGGAAGATGATCGGCGTCTTGTGCCGCCAGCAGTGCGGGTAGCTGTGCTTCAGCGGTGCCGCGTGCAGCAGCCGGCCGCGCTCGCGCAGCACCTCGACCACGCGGTCGTTGGCGGCGAACACGTGCAGCCCGGCGAACAGCTCGGTGTCGGGCAGGAAGCGGCCGTCGTCGCCGACCGGGTGGTCGACCGGCAGGCCGTAGCGCTGGCCGACCAGGTAGTCGTCGTGGCCGTGGCCCGGCGCGGTGTGCACGGCGCCGGTGCCGGCCTCCAGGGTCACGTGGTCGCCGAGGATCAGCGGCACCGTGCGCGCGTGGAACGGGTGCTGCACCTGCAGCCCCTCGAGCGCGGCGCCGCGGGCGCGGGCCAGCACCCGGCCGCCGTCGATGCCGGCGCGCGCCAGCACCGACTCCCACAGCCCCTCGGCCAGCAGCAGCCGCTCGTCGCCGGCCTGCACCAGCACGTAGTCGAGCTCGGGGTGCAGCGCGACCGCCTCGTTGGCCGGCAGCGTCCACGGCGTGGTGGTCCAGATCACCACGCTGAGCTGGCCGCTGCCGCCGTCGCCTGCCGGCTCCATCCGCGCGACCAGCGCCTCCGGGTCGACCGCGACGAAGCGCACGTCGATCGCCGGCGAGCGCTTGTCGGCGTGCTCGACCTCGGCCTCGGCCAGCGCCGACTGGCAGTCGGTGCACCAGTGCACCGGCTTGTAGCCCTGGTAGACGTGGCCGTTGGCGTAGATCTTCCCGAACGCGCGGATGATGTCCGCCTCGGTGGCGAAGTCCATCGTCAGGTACGGGTTGGCCCAGTCGCCGAGCACGCCGAGGCGCTGGAAGTCGGCGCTCTGCCCCTCCACCTGGGAGGCGGCGAAGTCGCGGCACGCCTGGCGGAAGGCGGTGGCGTCGACCTTGTCGCCGGCCCGGCCGAGGGTCTTCTCGACCTGGTGCTCGATCGGCAGCCCGTGGCAGTCCCAGCCGGGCACGTAGGGGGCGAAGTGGCCGTCCAGCGCCCGCGCCTTGTTGATGATGTCCTTCAGCACCTTGTTGACCGCGTGGCCGATGTGGATGGTGCCGTTGGCGTAAGGCGGGCCGTCGTGGAGCACGTACTTCGGCCGCCCGGCCTGCACCTCGAGCATGCGCTTGAACAGGTCGAGCTGCTGCCAGCGGCGCAGCATCTCCGGCTCGCGCTGCGGCAGGTTGCCGCGCATCGGGAAGTCGGTGCGCGGCAGGTTCAGGGTGTCTTTGTAGTCGGCCATCTTGGCTCCAATAGGTCGGTTGTCCGTCTCGGCTCAGGCCCCGCCGGGATAGCCCGAGGCCTGGTCCTGCAATTCGTCGAGGCAGGCGCGCGCCGCGGCGCAGTCGGCGGCGATCTGCGCGCGCAGCGCCTCGATGCCGTCGAAGCGGCGCTCGTCGCGCAGCTTGGCGCGGAAGTCGACCCGCAGCTGGCGCCGGTAGAGGTCGCCGTGGAAGTCGAACAGGTGCACCTCGAGGCGCGCCTCCACCCCGCCGAAGGTCGGCCGCACGCCGATGTTCGCCACCCCGGGCCAGAGCCCGTCGCCGACCCCGGCGACCTGCACGGCGTAGACCCCGCGCACCGGCACCACCTTGTGCCAGGTGTCGATGTTGGCGGTCGGGAAGCCGATCGTGCGCCCGCGCTGGTCGCCGTAGCGGACGCCGCCGAAGATCGCGTAGGGCCGCCCGAGCAGCCGCTCCGCGGTCAGCAGGTCGTCCCTCTCGAGCAGCTCGCGGATCCGCGAGCTGCTGACCCGGCTGCCGTCGAGGTCGAAGGTCGGCGTCGCGCTGACGCTGAAGCCGTGCTCGCTGCCGAGCCGCTCGAGCAGGGTGAAATCGCCGCGCCCGCCGGCACCGAAGCGGAAGTCGTCGCCGACCGTCAGGTGACGGGTGCCGAGGCCGTCGACCAGCACCTCGCGCACGAACACCTCCGCCTCCATCGCCGCCAGCCGCCGGTTGAACGGCAGGCACAGCACCCGCTCGATGCCGAGCCGGCGGAACGCGTGCAGCTTGCCGCGCAGCCGGGTCAGCCGCGGCGTCGCCCGTTCCGGGGCGAAGAACTCGAGCGGCTGCGGCTCGAAGGTGATCACCGTCGCCGGCAGCGCGTGGTTGCCGCCGCGCGCGAGCAGGTCGTGCAGCACCGCCTGGTGGCCGAGGTGGACGCCGTCGAAGTTGCCGATGGTCGCCACGCAGCCGCGGTGACGCGGCCGCAGGTTGATGCGGCCGCGGATCAGTTCCATGGCTTGGCTGGACCGTGCGGCACGCGCATCACCACCCCGTAAAAGCGCGTAAGTATAAGGAAAAGCGGCGCCCCGGGCCACGCGCGGGACGGGCCCGGCGCTACTCGCCGACGCGCAGGTGGGCCGGGCGCAGGCCGAACAGCGCGAGCAGCGCGAAGTAGGCCGCCGCGCCCGCCGCGACCCACAGCAGCAGCTGGCCGGCGCGCGCCGTCGCCCCCCAGGCGAACCAGCGCTCGAGGTCACCGGCGCCCCACCAGAGCAGCGCCGCCATCGCCGCCGCGGCGAGCCCGACCCGCGCCAGCAGCGCCGTCCAGCCGGCCAGCGGCCGGTAGACCCCGGCCCGCCGCAGCCCGCGGTAGAGCAGCCCGGCGTTGACGAACGCCGCCAGCGAGGTGGCCAGCGCCAGCCCGGCGTGCGCCAGCGGCACGATCAGCGCCAGGTTCAGCACCAGGTTGGCCGCCAGCGCGATCAGCCCGATGCGCACCGGGGTGCGCGTGTCCTGGCGCGCGAAGTAGCCCGGCGCCAGCACCTTGACCAGGGTGAAGCCCTGCAGGCCGAGCGCGTAGGCCATCAGGCTGCGCGCCGCCATGCGCGCGTCGTCCGGGGTGAAGGCGTCGTACTGGAACAGCGTCGCCAGCAGCGGCCCGGCGAGCACGAACAGGCCGACGGTGGCCGGGGTGCCGATCAGCACCACCCAGCGCAGCGCCCAGTCCAGCGTCTGGCCGAACGCCTGCGGGTCGGTCTCGGCGTGGCGCTGCGACAGGCTCGGCAGGATCACCGTGGCCAGCGCGATGCCGAAGATGCCGAGCGGGAACTCGACCAGGCGGTCCGAGTAGTAGAGCCAGGAGACGCTGCCGGTGACCAGGAACGACGCCAGCATGGTGTCGATCAGCAGGTTCACCTGGGTCACCGAGGCACCGAACAGCGCCGGCAGCATCAGCTTGATGATGCGCCGCACGCCGGGGTCGCGGAACGCCGGGCGCGGCCGCGGCAGCAGCCCGAGCCGGGCCAGCGCCGGCAGCTGGAACGCCAGCTGCGCCACCCCGGCGACGAACACCCCCCAGGCCAGCGCCAGCACCGGCTGCTCCATCCGCGGCGCCAGCCACAGCGCGGCGGCGAGCAGCGCCAGGTTCAGCAGCGTCGGCGTGAACGCCGGGACCGCGAAGCGGCCGTAGGTGTTCAGGATGCCGCCGGCGCACGCGGTCAGCGAGATGAACAGCAGGTACGGGAAGGTGATCCGCAGCATCTCGACCGCCAGCTCGTAGCGCCCGCCGTCGCCGTGGAAGCCCGGGGCGAAGACCAGGATCAGCAGCGGCGCCGCGACCACCGCGACCACCGTCAGCCCGAGCAGCAGCAGCGCCAGCGTGCCGGAGACGTGGTCGACCAGCGCGCGCACCTCCTCCGGCGTGCGCTGCGCCTTGTACTCGTTCAGCACCGGCACGAAGCCCTGCGAGAACGCCCCCTCGGCGAACATCCGGCGCAGGAAGTTCGGGATCTTGAACGCGACCAGGAACGCGTCCATGCCGGTGCCGGCGCCGAACAGCCGCGCGAACACCACGTCGCGGACGAAACCGAGCAGCCGCGACAGCAGCGTCATGCTGCCGACGACGGCGGTGGACTTGAGCAGCTGGCGGCTCAGGGCAGGCTCCGGTTGGCAGGCGGCGGGTGCGCGCCACTATAGCCAATTCCCCTGCCCCGCCCCAGCACCCCGCGCACGTGGCAGGCGGCCAGACCGACTCGCTATACTGCGCCGGCATCGCGGGCGCCACGGCGCCCGGCCCCACCGCGCCCGGGTGGCGAAATTGGTAGACGCAGGGGACTCAAAATCCCCCGGAGCGATCCGTGTCGGTTCGAGTCCGACCCCGGGCACCACCTCCCGTCGCGCGCGTCGCGCGCCGTTGCCCCCCCGTCCGCCCTGGCGCCTGCCCGAGTGCGTGCAGCGCGGCTCTGCCTCCCTGGACCGAGGCCGTGCCCGTCCCTGTTCGCGCAGTGCGGTTTGACATCCCCGGATCCAATCCCTATCAACTACAGGGAGATCGCCCAGGACTACCGGCACGGCGCATCACCCGGCGACCGGCAGCAGGAGGAGAGGCATGGATGGACAGCAAGGAGAGACCTCCCGGCCGCGCGCGCTGCGCCTGAACAGCATCCGCAACGACCGCTGCCAGCGCATCCTGAAGCCGTGCGAGGCGCGCGCCGGCCACGGCGTGATCGCGATCTTCATGGGGCTGGCGGTGATCGCCGTGGTCCTGGCGGGCGTGATCACGCTGCTGCGCAAGCTGTTCACCTGGCTGTTCGGATGACCCCGGGCGCCGCGCCGGACAACGTCCTCGTCACGCAGCACTTCGGCTCGCTGCTCTACGTCCGCTCCCGCCACGAGTACCTGCCCTACGACCGCCTGACGACCGAGGTCCTGCGCGCGCTGGCGGACCGCCCGCTGGCCGCGCTGCCGGGCGACCTGGCCCGCCAGGTGCCGCCGCGGCAGCGCCGGGCGTTCCTGCGGCTGGGCCGGCGCCTGGGCTTCCTCGCCGCGGACGGGCGCTTCCTCGGGCGGATCGTCGACCGTCCCTGCCCCGACGACCACCTGGCCGCCCCGCTGACCGTGCACCTCGCGGTGACCAACCGCTGCAACCTCGACTGCGCCCACTGTTTCGCCGCGGACGAGCGCCGGGGGCCGTGCGCGGAGCTCGCGCTGCCGCGGATCGAGGCGCTGTTCGACGAGCTGGCAACGATGGGCTGCCAGCGCGTCGCGCTGACCGGCGGCGAGCCGTTCCTGCGCCGCGACCTGTTCCAGATCATCGACGCCGCCGAGGCGCGCGGCCTGGACGTCTGCCTGACCACCAACGGCTGCCATCTCGACGCGGCCAACGTCGAGCAACTGGCGCGCCGGCACTACGCCTGGATCAACGTCAGCCTCGAGGGCACCACCGCCGCGGTCAACGACGCGGTGCGCGGCGCGGGCCACTTCGCCCAGGTGACCGGGAACCTGCGCCGGCACTGCAAGGGCCGGCTCCGCTTCGGGCTGTCGGTGACGCTGCACCGGGGCAACCGGCACCAGCTGCGCGGACTGCCGCGCTTCGCGCGCCGGCTCGGCGCCGAGGTGGTGATGCTGCGCAACCTCTACCCGATCGGCGCGGCGGCGGCGGCGCACGACCTCGCGCTGAGCTTCGGCGAGTACCAGCAGGCCGCGGCGTCGCTGGCCCGCGGCTTCTGGCCGACCCACGTGGTGCCGACCAGCTGCGAGCCGTTCGCCACCGAGCCGGAACCGGCGGTGGTCTACACCCAGTTCGGCTGCGCCGCCGGCAACACGGTGGCGACGGTCTGCGCCAACGGCGACGTCTCGCCCTGCTCGCTGATCGGCGACGGCGTCGCGCTGGACAACCTGCGCGAGCGTTCCTTCGCGAGCATCTGGCACGCCGGCGCGGGCTTCCGCCAGGTCCGTGGCCTGGCGACACCGCGCCCCTGCGCCGAGTGCGCGAGCTACGACCAGTGCGCCGGCGGCTGCCGCGCGCGGGCCTGGCAGGCCACGGGCACGCTGGGCGGCCTCGACCCCTGGTGTACCCACCCCGCGGCCCCGGTGTAGCCTGGCCAGGCCGCCCGCCGGGCGCCTCGGACCGTGGCCGATGGTCGATGACGCGTTACTGAACCTGGACCTCGCGCAGCGGGTCGCCGTCGACACCGCGGCGGCCGCCTGGCAGCC
>DATCZX010000426.1:0-2610 GCA_036525695.1 Gammaproteobacteria bacterium
GGGTTGAGTGTCGGTGGCGGCGGGTTCGGCGGTGCGCCGACACCGGCGTACTCGACCGGTCCGGGAGCGATGTCGGTCAGCCCCCCGAAGACCGGCTGAAACGGCGGCGGAATCGGCCCGCCGAGCGATTCCATCATCACCGGCCCGCCCGCCTTGTCGCCGAACTCGTCGTCGTTGAGGTCGTAGACGCCGTCGTAGGTCGCGCGCAGCGTCCCCTTCAGCCTCAGGTTGGAGATGCGGCCCTCGCTGCGCAGCCCGCGGCTGAACTCCAGCTGCGCGGTGTTGCGGAACTTGGCCAGGCCGCGGCCGTCGCGGAAGTGGGTGTCGTTCTCGACGAAGCCGGCGATGTCCCACTCCTCGCTGGCGCCGGCGGCGGCCGGCAGCAGCAGCACGAGGGCGACCGCCCTGGCCAGGGTCCCGCCGACCCGGCGGCAATGCAACAGCGTCTGTTTCCTCATTTCCCCTCCTAGCCGCTCGACGCGGCCTCGTTGTCTGCCAACCCGGGCTTGCAGCGGCCCGGCCTCCTCGCTACCGGCGCGCCGTCAGGCCGCCTCGTCCGCCCGCGCCGGGTTCGGCGCCTCCTCGTCTTCCGCCACCAGGATACCGTCGGCATCGTAGTGCGCGGCAACGATGAACAGTGGCCTGAAGATACGCACCCACGCCGGCACCAGGAAGATCGCCGCCAGCGCGTTCAGGATCAGCATCACGCAGAGCAGCAGCGCGGCGTCGGCCTGGAAGCGCAGGTCCGACAGGAACACCCACATCACCACGCCGCCGATCAGCGAGGCCGCGGTGAAGCCGACCGCGAGGCCGGTGGTGCCGAGCGCGCGCTCGATCGCCAGGTCGAGCCCGATGCCCTTGGCCGCCTCCTCGCGGATCCGGTCCATGATGTAGATCGAGTAGTCGATGCCGACGCCGATGCCGACCGCGATGATCGGCACCGTGTTGACGTTGATGCCGATGCCGACGATGCCCATGTAGGCGTAGGTCAGCGCGGTGGCGAAGGTCATCGCCAGCATCATCAGCCAGCCGGCGTGCAGCGACCAGTAGAAGGCGGTGACGAAGACGAAGATCAGCGCCAGCACCAGCGGGATGATCAGCATGTTGGTCGCGAACGACGCCTCGTTGATCGCCGCGGTGACGCCGATCACGCCGCCGGCCAGGTGCACCTCGAGGCCCTCGACCCGGTTCGCCGGGTCGGCCTGCCACGCCTTCACCTGCTGGATCGCGCGGCGGATCGTGCCGCCCTTGTGATCCTTGTAGTAGAAGACCATGTTGGCCTCGCGCTCGTCGGTGTCGATGAACTCCTTGAGCGCGCCCGGGATCGGGCTCGAGGCCATGTAGGCGAACATCAGCCCGCCGACGTAGCTGCCGTCGTCGGGGATGCGCAGCCAGCGCGGGTCGTCGTTGTGCAGGATCCGGTTGACCTGCTTGACCAGGTCGGGGACGCCCTTGGCGCCGCCCAGTTCCGGGTCGAGCAGCATGTGCCGCTGCAGGCTCTCCAGCGCGCGCAGCACCTCGGGCCGCTTGATCCCCCCCGGCTTGTCGGTGCGCGCGATCAGGTAGAGCTCCTCGGAACCCGGGAACAGCGTGTTGATCGCCTTCGACGAGACGTTGTAGTCGTGGTCGGGGTAGAGCAGCGGCGAGCCGGGCTCGGCCTCGCCGATCTGCACCCAGGAACTGAAGTAAGCACCCACCAACAGCAGCATCGCGGCGCCGCCGAGGATCCCCGTCGCCCCGCCACGGGTGCCGACGACCGCGGCGATCGCCGACGGCCAGCGGCTGCCGGCGGCCTGGCGCTGCGCCGCGCCGGCGCGCGGCTGCGGCAGCAGGGTCAGCACCAGCGGCACGAACACCAGCACGGTGAAGACCACGCTGATCGCCCACAGCGAGGCGTAGTGGGCCAGCTTGGTGTTGATCGGCACCGAGCCGAGCGCGATCAGCAGCAGGCCGATGGCGTCGGAGACGACACCGAGGCTGCCCGGCCGGAACAGGCTGTCGAAGGTGCGCCGCGCGGCGCTGCGGCCGTCGCTGCACTCGGCGAACTCGAGGTAGTAGCGCTGCACCAGCTGCACGCCATGCGACATCGCCCGCGCCGAGATCAGGAACGGCACCACCAGCGTCAGCGGGTCGAGGTTGTAGCCGAGCAGCGAGATGATGCCGAGACCCCAGATGGTCGACAGCACGATGCCCGCCAGCGGCAACAGGATGCCGTACAGGCGGTGGAAGTAGGCCACCAGCAGGAAGATCAGGATCAGCGCGGTGAACAGGAAGATCTCGAGGATCTGGCCGACGTAGGTGTAGACCCAGCCGACCAGCATCGGCTGCCCGCTGACGTGGATCGACACCCCGGCCTGCGCCTCGTCGCGGCGCAGCTGCTGGACCTGGTCGAAGATCGCCTGGTAGTCGAGCTGCCCCTCGTTGAAGGTCGCCTTGACCAGCGCCGCCCTGAAGTCGGTCGACACCAGCAGGCCGAACACGCGGGCGTTGGCGGCGACGTCGTTGCGCATCGCCACCAGCTCGTCCTCGCTGTAGCCCGGGTGCAGCGGGTCGTAGTGCGGCTCGGAGTTGATCCCGCCGGTCTCGCTCAGCCAGACCTTGCGCACGGTG
>DATCZX010000427.1:0-4356 GCA_036525695.1 Gammaproteobacteria bacterium
CGGTCAGCAGCATGCGCCGCACGTCGGGGTGGAAGACGATCGGGTCGGCGGCCTGCTCGGGCGCCTTGGTGCCCGACAGCGCGCGTCCCTGCACCCGCTCGCGGGCGTAGGCGACGGCGTTCTGGTAGGCGACCTCGGCGATGCCGAGCCCCTGGATGCCGACCGCGAGCCGCTCGGCGTTCATCATCGTGAACATGCAGGCGACGCCCTTGTGCGGCGTGCCGACCAGCCAGCCACGCGCGCCGTCGAAGTTCAGCACGCAGGTGGCCGAGCCCTTGATCCCCATCTTCTGCTCGAGCGCCCCGCAGCTGACCGCGTTGCGCTCGCCGAGGCTGCCGTCGTCGTTGACCAGGATCTTCGGCACCACGAACAGGCTGATGCCGCCGATCCCGGGCGGCGCGTCGGGGAGCCGCGCGAGCACCAGGTGGACGATGTTCTCGGTCAGGTCCTGGTCGCCGCCGGTGATGAAGATCTTGGTCCCGGTGACCAGGTAGCTGCCGTCGGCCTGCGGCTCGGCGCGGGTGCGCACCAGGCCGAGGTCGGTGCCGGCCTGCGCCTCGGTCAGGCACATCGTGCCGCTCCAGCTGCCGGCGACCATCTGCGGCAGGAAGCGCGCCTTCAGTGCGTCGCTCGCGTGCGCGTGCAGCGCCGAGTAGGCGCCGCGGGTCAGGCCGGGGTAGAGGCTGAACGAGACGTTGGCCCCGCTGAGCAGCTCCTCGAGCACGAAGCCGAGCGTCTCCGGCAGCCCCTGGCCGCCGTACTCGGGGTCGCAGGCGAGCGCGGTCCAGCCCGCCTCGGCCCAGGCCCGGTAGGCCTCCGGGAAGCCGTCCGGGGTGCGCACCACGGCACCCGGCTCGAGCCGGCAGCCCTGCTCGTCGCCGGGCTGGTTCAGCGGTGCGATGACCTCGGCGCACTGCCGCCCGGCCTCCTCGAGGATCGCGTCGACGGTGTCGTCGTCGACCTCGGCGAAGGCGGGCAGCGCGCGCAGCTCGGCGCCGACGCCGAGCAGCTCGTGGAAGACGAAGCGGATGTCCCGCAGCGGGGCCTGGTAGGTCGGCATGACCGGCTCTCCTGTGGTTCGTTTACTCGGGCGCGACCGCGTGCCACTTGCCGTCGGGGCCGAGGCACTCGCTGCCGCCCCTGCGGTAGAAGGTCTCGGCGCCGGCCTCGCGCAGCACCTTCAGCATCCGCGGCAGCGGCTGGCCGGCGGACTCGAGGCGCTTGATCACCCGCTGCGGCCACAGCGCGTCGAGCAGCTCGAACGGGCCGCGCTGCCAGTTGAAGCCCCAGCGCATCGCGCGGTCGACGCCGACCACGCTGTCGGAGATCTCCGGCACCAGGTCGGCGGCGTAGGCCAGCGTACCGCCCATCAGCGCCCAGGCGAACCGCCCGGCGGCGTCCTCGGCGAACAGCAGGTCCTCGAGCTTGGCGTGCTGCGCCGCGACGCCGGCCTCCTTGGCCGGGCGCCAGGCGCCGCTCTGCAGGTCGAAGGTCTCCTTCAGCTTGCTGCCGTCGTCGGCCTTGGTCACGCGGTAGAAGCCGCCGCCGCTCTTGCGCCCGAGCTGGCCGCGCGCGTGCATCTCGCGCACCACCGGCGGGAACTCGGCGTAGCGCCGGCCGACGTCGTCGGCGGGCAGGTTGGCGGCGAGGTTCTTGCCGACCAGGTCCATCACGTCGAGGCCGATCAGGTCGACCAGCCCGTAGAGGCCGGTGGCCGGCAGGCCGACCGGGGCCGACATCAGCGCGTCGACCTGCTCCATCGACAGGCCGGCGTCCAGCGCCTCCTGCGCCAGGTGCAGGCCGGAGAGGATCCAGAAGCAGCCGATCCGGTTGCCGATGAAGTTGACCGTGTCCTTGGCCAGCACCACGCCCTTGCCCAGCGTCTCGCCGCAGTAGGCGCTCAGCGCGGCCATCACGTCGGCGTCGGTGCGCTCGCCCGGGACCAGCTCGAGCAGGCGCATCAGCTTGACCGGGTTGAAGAAGTGGGTCACCGCGAGGTCGCGCTGGAAGCGCTCAGGCATGCCCTCGGCGAGGTCGCGCAGCGGGATGCCCGAGGTGTTGGTGCTGACGATCGAGCCGTCGCGGCGCGCCGCCTCGACGCGCTGGAACAGCGCGCGCTTGATGCCGAGGTCCTCGACCACCGCCTCGCAGATCCAGTCGCACTCGGCCAGCACCGCGAGGTCGTCGAAGCTGCCGGCGCTGAGCCGCGCGGCCGCGGCGGGATCGTCGAGCAGCGGCGCGCGGCCCTCGGTCATGCGCCCGATCACCTCGGCCACCCGCGCGGCATCGAGGTCGAGCAGGTGCACGCGGCTGCCGGCCGCCGCGCAGGCCGCGGCGATACCGGCGCCCATGGCCCCGGCGCCGAGCACGGCCACGGTGTCGATCTTTCTTTCCATGGTCTCTCCGTCGGTGAGTATCTGGTACGGCCTGGCCGGGCCAGGTTGACGTTTACGTAAACTGGAAACATTATCGGTCCGCACTGGCGATTGCAAGCCGCCCGCCGCCGTTTCCCTGCCCTCCCGGGAGCCGGTATGGTACGGCCTTTTCGCCCCACCCGAGCACTGGAAGGCAAGGCATGGCCGGACCCAAGTACCTGAAATTCGACACCCTGAGCCTGCACGCCGGGCAGCAGCCGGACAAGGCGACCGGGGCGCGCGCGACGCCGATCTACCAGACCGCGTCGTACGTGTTCGAGGACACCGAACACGCCGCCGCGCTGTTCAACATCGAGCGCACCGGCCACGTCTACTCGCGCATCTCGAACCCGACCGTCGCGGTGCTCGAGGAGCGGGTCGCGGCGCTCGAGGGCGGGCTCGGCGCGATCGCCGCGGCCAGCGGCCAGGCGGTGCTGCACCTCGCCATCGCGACGCTGATGGGCGCCGGCGGCCACGTCGTCGCCTCGCGCTCGCTGTACGGCGGCTCGCACAACCTGCTCGCCTACACGCTGCCGCGCTTCGGCATCGCCACCAGCTTCGTCGACCCGCGCGACCCCGAAGCCTTCCGGGCCGCGATCCGCCCGGAGACGCGGCTGGTGTTCGGCGAGATCCTCGGCAACCCCGGCAACGACGTGCTCGACATCCCGGCGGTCGCCGCCGTCGCCCACGCCGCCGGGCTGCCGCTGCTGGTCGACGCGACCTTCGCCACGCCCTGGCTGTGCCGGCCGCTCGACCACGGCGCCGACCTGGTGATGCACTCGGCGACCAAGTTCCTCGGCGGCCACGGCGTCGCCATCGGCGGCGTGCTGGTCGATTCCGGCCGCTTCGACTGGGAGGCCAGCGGGCGCTTCCCCGAGCTGACCGAGCCCTACGCCGGCTTCCACGGCCTCGACTTCGCCGAGGAGTACGGCCCGGCGGCGTTCCTGATGCGCGCGCGCAAGGAGGGCATCCGCGACTTCGGCGCCTGCATGAGCCCGACCACCGCGTTCCACCTGCTGCAGGGGGTCGAGACGCTCGGCCTGCGCATGCAGCGCCACGTCGCCAACACCCGCGCGCTGGTCGAGTTCCTGGCGCGGAGCGAGGCGGTCACGAAGATCAACCACCCCGAGCGCCCCGACCACCCCGACCACGCGCTGGCGCAACGCCTGCTGCCGAGGGGCTGCGGCGCGGTGTTCAGCTTCGAGCTGCAGGGCGGGCGCGCGGCCGGCGTGCGCTTCATCGAGAGCCTGCAGCTCTTCTCGCACCTGGCCAACGTCGGCGACGCCAAGTCGCTGGTGATCCACCCGGCGAGCACCACCCACAGCCGCATGGACGCCGAGGCGCTGGCCGCGGCCGGGATCTCCGAGGGGCTGGTCAGGCTGTCGGTCGGGCTCGAGGACCCCGACGACCTGATCGAGGATCTCGGCAGGGCGCTGTACCGGTCGCAGAAGGCATGACCGGGGGCATGCATGCGGGTCGGGCTTCAGCCCGACGCGAGGCCCTGTCGGACTGAAGTCCGACCCACAAAACAGCCAGGATTCAGACGCATGGAACTCAACGTCAACGGCCACCCCGTCCACGCCTCCACCGGCGCCCGCCCGTTCGACCCGGCACGCCCGGTGCTGGTGTTCCTCCACGGCTCGGCGATGGACCACACCATGTGGGCGTTCCCGGCGCGCCACTTCGCGCGCCACGGCCGCGCCGTGCTCGCCGTCGACCTGCCCGGTCACGGCCGCTCCGGCGGCACGCCGCTGCCGTCGATCGAGGCGCTGGCCGACTGGGTCGTCGCGCTGCTCGACGCGGCCGGCGCCCAGCGGGCCGCGCTGGTCGGCCACAGCATGGGTTCGCTGGTCGCACTCGACGCCGCGGCCCGCCACCCCGAGCGGATCGAGCGCATCGCGCTACTCGGCACCGCGCTGCCGATGGCGGTCGCCGAGCCGCT
>DATCZX010000428.1:0-4884 GCA_036525695.1 Gammaproteobacteria bacterium
GCTGTGTGCCTGCGTCGGGGCCGGCGTGGGAACGGTTCTACCCCGGCCGCTGCCGCGACCAGTGCGCCAGCATCAGCGCCTTCAGGTCGGTCATCGCCACCCGCTCCGGCAGCAGCTCGGCGCGGCTGCCGATCAGCAGCGCGCCGTCGGCCGGGTCGGCGGCGAGGCGGCCGTGGGTGCCGCGCACCAGCCCGGCGTCGAGCGGGATCACGTCGAGCAGCATGCGCAGGCCGAGCTGCTTCTGCAGCAGCCGGGTGGCGAGGCGCAGCTTCGGCGCGCGCAGCGCCGGGTCGACGAACAGCTCGCACGGGTCGTAGCCGGGCTTGCGGTGGATGTCGACGGTGCGCGCGTAGTCCGGCGCGCGGGCGTCGTCGAGCCAGTGGTACCAGGTGAACCAGCGCCCCGGGGCGGCCACCGCGAGCAGCTCGCCGCTGCGCGGGTGGTCCAGCCCGGCGGCGCGCAGGCCGTCGCCGTCGAGCAGCTCGCCGACGCCGTCGAGCCCGGCCAGCAGCGCGCGCACCGCGGGCAGGTCGGCGCGGTCGTGGACGTAGACGTGGGCGACCTGGTGGTCGGCCACCGCGAACGCGCGCGAGCCGCCGGGGTCGGGCAGCTCGCGGCCGTCGGGGTCGACCCGCACCGCGAGCAGCCCGGCCGCGCGCAGCGCGCGGTTCAGGTGCACCGGGGCGGTCGCCTGCGGCAGGCCGGACGCGGAGACCACCAGCACGTCGGCGTCGCGCGCGCGCACGTGGTCGACCAGGTCGCCGGCGACGGCGTCGATCTCGCGCAGCGCGGCGCGGAAGCCGGGGTGGTCCGGGCCGAGCCGCTGGCCGTCGTAGTCGAGGTGCGGCAGGTAGACCAGCGTCAGCGTCGGCCGCTCGCGGTCGAACACCCGCCGCGCGCTCTCGGCGATCCAGCGCGACGACGGCAGCCCGGCGCGCGGGCCCCAGAAGTCGAAGAACGGGAACGCGCCGAGCTCGGCCTCGAGCTCCGCCTGCAGTTCCGCGGGCCGCGAGTAGAGCGCCGGCAGCTTGCGCCCGTCGGCCGGGTAGAACGGGCGCGGGGTCACCGACCAGTCGACCGCCGCGTACATGTTGTACCACCAGAACAGCTGCGCGCAGGTGAAGCCGGGGACCCGCGCGCGCGCCGCCTCCCAGACCTTCTCGCCGCCCATCAGCGCGTTCGGCTGCAGCCAGAAGCGCACCTCGGCGGTGTCGCGGAAGTACCAGCCGTTGCCGACGATGCCGTGGCCCGCGGGCGTCAGGCCGGTCAGCATCGACGCCTGCGCGCTGGTGGTCAGCGCCGGCAGCGTGCCGCCGAGCGGGCGCAGGCCGCCGGCGGCCGCCAGCGCGGCCAGCCGCGGGGTGTCGGCGCCGACCAGCCCCGGGGTCAGGCCGACGACGTCGAGCACCACCAGCGGGCGCGGCTTCACGGCGCGACCAGCAGCCCGCGCCGGTGCAGCGCCTGCTCGACCCAGGCCAGCTCGCCGGCGATGCCGTCGACCAGCGCCGCCGCGTCGGCCGGCCGCTCGCTGGCCGGCAGCACCTCCCAGGTGTAGGTCTCGACCTCGAGGTGCGGCCGGCAGTGCGGGGTGATCTGCAGCCAGGCCAGCGTCCGCTCCAGCGCCGCGCGGGTGGTCGCCAGCCGTTCGCCGGCGAGCCGCGTCGCCTGCAGCGGGACGTGGAAGTGCACCCGCCACGGGGCGCTGGTGACCAGCAGCGGGTCGGCCAGCGCCGGGTCGAGGTCGTCGCTGCCGAGCAGTACGCCGCCGGTGCCCGGCGCGCGCACCTGGTGCAGGTAGCGCGGCTCGGCGTAGCGCGCCAGCTGCGCGCGGGTCTCCGGGTTGCCCGGGTTGGGGACCTCGAGCGCGCTGGAGAGCTGGATCTTGCCGACGGTGATCCCGGCGGCGAGCAGCAGCGCCAGGCTGCGCGCGACGTCCTCGAACATCACCGCCTGGTGGCAGACGTCGAAGCAGACGCCGAGGTGGCGCTCGAGCAGCGCCGGGGGCACGCCGAGGTAGTCGGCCGCCGCCGGCAGCTCGACGCTGAAGAAGCGCGCCACCTGCTCGGCGCTCTCGAGCACGCAGCCGGGCTCGGGTTCGAGGCAGACGCGCACGCGGCGCCCGCTGCGCGCCTCGATCTCGGCCAGGTCGCCGGCGAGCCGGCACAGCGCGGCCGCGCTGCGGTCGCTGCGCGCCTTGCCCCAGCCGCGCGCCTGGCCCAGCGGCAGGGTCGAGATCGTCCCCTCCTCGGCCCAGGGCGGCAGCAGCGCCGCCAGCACCCGCGCCAGCGCCAGCGTGTAGTCGAGGCGCTGCGGCTCGGTCCAGTCCGGCCGGTAGACCGCGTGCTTGACGCTGGCCGCGTGGAAGCCGCCGTAGGGGAAGCCGTTCAGCGTCACCAGGTCGATGCCGGCGTCGTCGAGCGCCGTCGCCAGGCGCCCGCGCGCGGCGGCCGAGCCGTCCAGCGCGTGGGCCGCGTCGGCGGCGATCCACAGTCCGCCGGCCATCCGCGGCAGCTCGCGGCGCGCGCGCACCGCGGCGACCGGCCCGGCCAGCGTCGCCAGCAGCTCGTCGAGGGTCTCGCCGGGGTGGACGTTGCTGCAGTAGGCCAGCGCCGCCGCCGGCCAGCCGGCGGCGGTGGGGTAGGCGGCGGGAGGGGCGCTGCTCATCGGCGACGCCGGTGGCCAGCCGCGGGCCGTGGGACTGCAGCCCGACCCGCGGGAACCGCCCCCTGCGGGCCGGGCTGCAGCCCGACGCGGCCGTGACCCCGGGCGCCCATCACCGGCCTACTGCACCAGCGGCGTCTGCCCGCGCAGCACCGAGTTGTCCTCCCACAACCGGGTCTGGTCGATCGGCACCGGCGCCATCTCGGCGCGGCTGAGCTGCCCGCTCTGGGCGTAGAAGTCGATCGGGTTGAAGAACAGCACCTGCTCGACCTGCGCCTCGCTGAAGCCGGCGGCGAGCATCGCCCGGCCGGTCTTCGGCACCTTCAGCGGGTCGCTGCGGCCCCAGTCGGCGGCGCTGTTGACGATCATCTTCTCGGTCCCGTACTGCTGCAGCAGCGCGACCATCCGCTCCTCGGACATCTTGGTGTGCGGGTAGACCGAGTGGCCGCGCCAGCAGCCGGTCTCCAGCACCAGCGGCAGCGTCTGCTCGTTCAGGTGGTCGATCACCACCCGCTCCTCGTCGATGCCGACCTCGCGCACCAGCGCGATCGAGCGCTCGGTGCCGCGCTTCTTGTCGCGGTGCGGGGTGTGGATCAGCACCGGCAGGCCGAGCTCCTTGGCCAGCTCCACCTGCGCGGCGAAGAAGCGCTCCTCGGCCGCGCTCTGCTCGTCGTAGCCGATCTCGCCGATCGCCACCACGCCCTCCTTGACCGCGAAGCGCGGCAGCAGCGCCATCACCTCCTCGGCCAGCGGCACGTTGTTCGCCTCCTTCGGGTTCAGCCCGATGGTGCAGGTGTGGCGGATGCCGAACTGGCTGGCGCGGAACCGCTCCCAGCCGAGCAGGCTGTCGAAGTAGTCGACGAAGGTGCCGACGTGGGTGCGCGGCTGGCCCTGCCAGAAGGCCGGCTCGGTGACGCCGACGATGCCGGCGGCGGCCATCGCCTCGTAGTCGTCGGTGGTCCGCGACAGCATGTGGATGTGGGGGTCGAAGTAGCGCATCGGCGGTTCCTGGTCGGGAGTGAGTGATCGGGTGGCGGCCCCGGGCTAGTCCGGGGCCGCCGCGGCGAGGCTGGCCTGCAGCGCGGCGAGGATCCGCGGATCCCGCTCGGCGTCGAGCCGGCGCGCCAGCGCGTCGTGCAGCCCCGGCGCCTCCAGCGTGCGCCAGCCGCAGGCGACGGCGGCGTGGAAGCGGTGCCCCGGCTCCGGGTCGGCGAGGTACTGCTGCAGCAGCGCCAGCCCGTGCGGACCCGCGTGCGGCGCCAGCGCCAGCCAGATGTCCTGCGGCACGCTGCGCCCGGCGGCCAGGCGCTCGTCGACGTAGTCCGCGCACATCCGCGCCAGCTCCGCGCCGGCGCGCCGGCGCAGGCCGTGCACCGGGCCCAGCGCGACGCCGATGAACAGCGCCTTCAGCACCAGGTGGTCGAAGTCGTGGTCGGCGAAGCGCGCGGCCGGGTACGGGTTGTGCTGGGCCAGCGCGGCGAACAGCGGGACGCTGTTGGTGCGGGTCACGTCGAGCGCCAGCGGCAGCAGCGCGCCGTCCGCGTCGAGCAGGGCCAGCGCGCGCACCAGCGCGATCCGCTCGCCGTCGTCACCGTCGGTGTACACGGCCTGCACGGTCGCCGCCGCGCATTCCGGGCGGTCGGCGCAGGCGGCCAGCAGCAGCGCCACGCGCGCGCTGTCGCCGAGCGTCCAGCCGTGCAGCGGCAGCGGGCCGCAGGCGGTCGGCAGCGGGTCGGTGTCGGCCAGCGGCGCCGCGCCGAACTGGCGCCGGGCCAGCGCGTACGGGATCCCCAGCGCGGAGCCGGGAGCGCCGGCGGCGGCGACCCGCGCGCGCTGCCCGCCGTACCACGCCAGCGCGGCAGGCGTGGCCTGCGCCGCGAGCAGTCCGGTCAGCGTGGCGAGCGGGTCGGTCATCGCCGGGCTAGGTTACGGTCGGCCGTTGCGCGGCGCAACAAACGCCGGGGAAGCCCGCCTGCGTCGCAGGGGTCGGAGTGGAACGGGCAGGCTTCTCGCCGCCCCCTGCCTCGCGGCCGGTTCCACTCCGACCCCGACACGGCCGGCTCAGGTGATGTAGATGCGCCGCGCCAGCCAGCCCCCCGGCAGCGCCAGCAGCAGCACCGGCAGCGCCCCCCACCACGGCCCGGCGGCCAGCACCACGACGGCGTCGAGGCCGACCACGCCTAGGATCAGCGTGCGCACCAGCCCCTGCACCGCGGCCGGGGC
>DATCZX010000429.1:0-4275 GCA_036525695.1 Gammaproteobacteria bacterium
AAGGCGCGCGAGCGGGCGCAGCTTGGCGGCGCCGCCGCGGCGCCGGCCAGCGTGCTCGACGGCGTCGCCCTCGGCCTGCCGGCGCTGAGCCGCGCCGACAAGCTGCAGCGGCGCGCCGCGCGCGCCGGCTTCGACTGGCCGGAGATCGGCCCGGTGTTCGCCAAGGTCGAGGAGGAGCTGGCCGAGGTGCGCGCCGAGGTGCAGGCCTGCGCCGCGCCCGAGCGCATCGAGGCCGAGCTCGGCGACCTGCTGTTCTCGTGCGTCAACCTGGCGCGCCACGCGGGGGTCGACCCCGAGGCCGCGTTGCGCGGCGCCAACGAGCGCTTCGCGCGGCGCTACCGGCAGGTCGAGGCGGCCTTCGCCGCGCTCGAGCGCGGGCTGCACGAGGCGACGCCCGAGGAGCTCGACGCGGCGTGGGAGGAGGCCAAGCGCGGCCAGGGCTGAGCCCGTGCTTGACCCAGCGCAGCCTGCACCGGGCCGGGGCTGGTCAAGCGCGCCGCATCGCTTAGAGTTAAACGCGGGCAGCGCGTCGCCCGAGCCAGTCCAACGGAGCCGTGCATGAGCGAAGACCTGCGCAGCCGCGCGATGGAGTACCACCGCGAGCCGACCCCGGGGAAGATCGAGGTGGTGCCGACCAAGCCGCTGTCGAACCAGCGCGATCTCGCCCTGGCCTACTCGCCCGGCGTGGCGGCGGCCTGCGAGGCGATCGTCGACGACCCCAACGAGGCGCGCAACCTCACCGCCCGCGGCAACCTGGTCGCGGTGATCACCAACGGCACCGCGGTGCTCGGCCTCGGCGCCATCGGCCCGCTGGCGGCGAAGCCGGTGATGGAAGGCAAGGGGGTGCTGTTCAAGAAGTTCGCCGGCATCGACGTGTTCGACATCGAGGTCAGCGAGACCGACCCGGACCGCTTCGTCGACGTCGTCGCCGCGCTGGAACCGACCTTCGGCGCGATCAACCTCGAGGACATCAAGGCCCCGGAGTGCTTCTTCATCGAGCGCCAGCTGCGCGAGCGGCTGAAGATCCCGGTGTTCCACGACGACCAGCACGGCACCGCGATCATCGTCGCCGCCGCGGTGCTGAACGGGCTGCAGGTGGTCGGCAAGCCGCTCGAGTCGGTGCGCCTGGTCGCCTCCGGCGCCGGCGCCGCGGCGATCGCCTGCCTCGAGCTGCTGGTCAGCCTCGGCCTGCCGCTGCAGAACATCCTGGTCTGCGACCGCAAGGGGGTGATCCACAGCGACCGCGGCGACCCGCTGGACGCGAGCAAGATGCGCTTCGCCCACGACACCGGGCGGCGCACGCTGGCCGAGGCGATGGCCGGGGCCGACGTGTTCCTCGGCCTCTCCGGTCCGGGCCTGGTCGACGACGCGATGGTCGCCAGCCTGGCCCCGCGGCCGCTGATCCTGGCGCTGGCCAACCCGACCCCGGAGGTGCTGCCCGAGGCGGTGACGCGGGTCCGCGACGACGCGGTGATCTGCACCGGGCGCTCCGACTACCCGAACCAGGTCAACAACGTCCTCTGCTTCCCGTTCATCTTCCGCGGCGCGCTCGACGTCGGCGCGACCACGATCAACCGCGAGATGGAGATCGCCGCGGTCTACGCCATCGCCGAGCTGGCCCAGGCCGAGTCCGCCGACGACGCGGCTCGCGCCTACGGCGGGCAGACGCTGCACTTCGGCCCGGAGTACGTGATCCCGCGACCGTTCGACCCGCGGCTGATCTCGGCGGTGGCCCCGGCGGTGGCGCGCGCGGCGATGCTCAGCGGCGTCGCCACGCGGCCGATCGACGACTTCGACGCCTACCGGCGCAAGCTCAAGCAGTTCGTCTACAAGTCCGGCCAGCTGATGCGCCCGCTGTTCGAGCAGGCCAAGTCGCAGTCGATGCGGGTCAGCTACGCCGAGGGCGAGGACGAGCGCGTGCTGCGCGCGGTCCAGGAGGTGGTCGACGAGGGGCTGGCGCAGCCGATCCTGATCGGCCGCCCCGAGGTGATCGGGATGCGCATCGAGCGGCTCGGGCTGCGCATCCGCGCCGGGCGCGACTTCGAGGTCGTCAACCTGCAGTCCGACCCGCGCTTCCGCGACTACTGGACGCACTACCACGGCCTGATGGAGCGCCGCGGGGTGACCCCGCAGATCGCGCGCATGGTGGTGACCACGCGCGCCACCGCGATCGCCGCGCTGGCGCTGGTGCGCGACGACACCGACGCGATGCTGTGCGGGCTCAGCGGCCGCTTCCTCAGCCACCTGCGCCACATCGTCGAGATCGTCGGCCTGCAGGAGTGCGTGCGCCAGCCGGCGGCAATGACCGCGCTGATCCTGAGCAAGGGCACCTTCTTCATCACCGACACCAACGTCAGCCCGGCGCCGAAGGCGGAGGAGCTGGCGCAGATCGCCGTGCTGGCGGCGCGCGAGGTGCGCCACTTCGGCTTCGAGCCGAAGGTCGCGCTGATCTCGCACTCGAACTTCGGCAGCATGCACACCCGCTCCGCGCGCACCATGCGCAAGGCCCTCGCGCGGATCCGCGAGATGGCGCCGGAGCTGCTGGTCGAGGGCGAGATGCATGCCGACGCGGCGCTCTCCGAGGAGGTGCGCCTGCGCGTGTTCCCGAACTCGATGTACAAGGGCGCGGCCAACCTGCTGGTGATGCCGAGCCTGGACACCGCCAACACCGCCTTCAACATGCTGAAGATGCTCGGCGACGGCGTCTCGGTCGGGCCGGTGCTGCTCGGCGTGCGCAAGCCGGCGCACGTGCTGACCTCGTCGGCGAGCGTGCGCACGATCGTCAACATGACCGCCGTCGCCGCCGTCGACGTGCTCAAGTCGCGCTCGGCCGAGTACGCCGACAACCTCTGCCTGACCGCCCGCAGCGCCTGAGCCGCGCCCCGACCCCGAGGAGATGACCATGACCCGACCCGGCACCATCGAGGCGTGCGTGTTCGACGCCTACGGCACGCTGTTCGACGTCACCGCCGCCGCCGCCCGCTGCCGCGACGACCTCGCCGGCCACGCCGACGCGCTGGCCGAGCTGTGGCGCACCAAGCAGCTGCAGTACACCTGGCTGCGCAGCCTGATGGGGCACTACGTCGATTTCCGCCAGGTCACCGGCGACGCCCTCGACTACGCGCTGGAGACGCTCGGCATCGCCACCCCGGCGCTGCGCGAACGGCTGATGGCGCTGTACATGGAGCTGGACGCCTACCCCGAGGTGCCGGAGATGCTGCGCGCGCTGCGCGCGGCCGGGCTCAGGACCGGGATCCTCTCCAACGGCTCGCCCGACATGCTCGACGCCGCGGTCGGCAGCGCCGGGATCGCCGGCCTGCTCGACGCCGTGCTGTCGGTCGACGACCTCGGCATCTACAAGCCCGACCCGCGCGTCTACCGCCTCGCGACCGAGCGCTTCGGCCTGCCGGCCGAGCGCATCGCGTTCATGTCGTCGAACGCCTGGGACGCCCACGCCGCGGCCAGCAACGGCATGCAGGTCTACTGGATCAACCGCTTCGGCCAGCGCCCGGAACGGCTGCCGGGCAAGCCGGTGGCGGAGCTGCGCTCGCTGGCCGGGCTGCCGGCGGCGCTCGGGGTGGGCTGACCGGCGGCTAGTGCTGCTGCTCGTACAGCGACGGCGTGACCCGGGCGCTGGCCAGGTAGCCGCGCAGGTGCTGGACCTCGGGCCGGGCCAGCGTGTGGCCCTGGTGCGGCCGGTGCAGCACCCCCTCGACCCCGTTCAGCACCACCTTCAGGCGGTTGCCCGAGAGGTTCTCGGTGGTCGCGCCGAGGTGGTGCAGCAGCGACTCGATCTCGCGCCAGTGGATGTTGCCGCTCGGCGGGTCCTGGAACAGGGCGTTGAGCAGGTGGGCGTGCTTGTGGCTCATGGCAGTCCGTCGCGGTGAGCTGTGCCTGCGCCCAGCTTAGCGCGGACCGGCGCTCCCCGCCGCGGCTCAGTGGCCGCGCTCGGCGCGCTCGGCGCACTCCAGGCACAGCGTCGCGCTCGGGTCGGCCGCCAGCCGTGCCGCGGCGATCGGTTCGCCGCAGCCGAGGCAGTCGCCGAAGCTGCCGTCGTCGATCCGCCGCAGCGCGGCGTCGATCCGGTTCCGCTCGAGCTTGTGCCGGCGCAGCGTCTCCTGGGCCATCGCCTGGCCCTGCAGCGCATCCATCCGCGACAGCCGCCCGACCCGCGCCTGGTCGAGCTCGACCGTGCTCGCCGCGTCGCTGGTGGTGGCGTCGAGGTTCTCGATCTCGGCGCGCCGGGCGATCAGCTGGGTGCGCAGGGCGGTGATG
>DATCZX010000430.1:0-3147 GCA_036525695.1 Gammaproteobacteria bacterium
GGCTCGTTCTCCTCGACGATCTCGCCGGCGTCCATGAAGATCACGCGGTTGGCCACGGTCTTGGCGAAGCCCATCTCGTGGGTCACGCAGATCATCGTCATGCCGGTCTCGGCCAGCTCGATCATGGTGTCGAGCACCTCCTTGATCATCTCCGGGTCGAGCGCCGAGGTCGGCTCGTCGAACAGCATGATCTTCGGGCTCATGCACAGCGAGCGGGCGATCGCGACGCGCTGCTGCTGGCCGCCCGAGAGCTGCCCCGGGTACTTCTGCGCCTGTTCCGGGATCTTGACCTTCTCGAGGTAGTTCATCGCGACCTCCTCGGCCTCGCGGCGCGGCATCTTGCGCACCCAGATCGGTGCCAGGGTGCAGTTGTCGAGCACCGTCAGGTGCGGGAACAGGTTGAAGTGCTGGAACACCATGCCGACTTCCTTGCGGATCTGCTCGACGTGCTTGAGGTCGCCGGTCAGCTCGGTGCCATCGACGATGATCTGGCCTCGCTGGTGCTCCTCGAGGCGGTTGATGCAGCGGATCATGGTCGACTTGCCGGAGCCCGACGGTCCGCAGACGACGATCCGCTCGCCCTTGTGCACGGTCAGGTTGATGTCCTTGAGCACGTGGAACTTGTCGTACCACTTGTGCATGCCGCGCAGCTCGATCATCACATCGTCGACGGCGGCGTGTTGGCGTGGGGCGTGGTCGCTCATGGTCGGCTCCGCTAGTCAGGTGCGCGTCAGTTGCGCTTGTGGCCGGTGTGCAGCTTCGCCTCGATGCGCATGCTGTAGCGCGACAGGCTGAAGCAGATGATCCAGAACACCAGCGCGGTGAACGCGTACCCCTCGGTGGCGAAACCGAGCCAGTTGGGGTCGTTCAGCGCGCTCTGGATCATGCCGAGGAGTTCGAACAGGCCGATGATCAGCACCAGCGTGGTGTCCTTGATCAGCGCGATGAAGGTGTTGACGATTCCGGGGATGACGATCTTCAGCGCCTGCGGCAGGACGATCAGCGCGGTCTTCTTCCAGTAGCCGAGGCCGAGGGCGTCCGCCGCCTCGTACTGGCCCTTCGGAATCGCCTGCAGGCCACCGCGCACCACCTCGGCCATGTACGCCGACTGGAACAGCGTGATCCCGATCAGCGCGCGCAGCAGCTTGTCGAACGACACCCCCTCGGGCAGGAACAGCGGCAGCATCACCGACGACATGAACAGCACGGTGATCAGCGGCACGCCGCGCCAGAATTCGATGAAGATCACGCACAGCGACTTGGCGGCCGGCATGTCGGTGGCGCGCCGGCCCAGGGCGAGGATGATGCCGAGCGGCAGCGCGGCGACGCAGCCGATGCCGGCCAGGATCAGCGTCAGCGACAGGCCGCCCCACTTGGTCGTCTCGATCTGCTCGAGGCCGAACCAGGCGCCGTCGAGGACACCGTAGGCGATGAACGGGTAGACGAAGATGATGAAGGCGCCGAGCGCCGTCTTCCACGGGAACGCCTTGATGAACAGCGGCGACATCAGCAGGAAGAAGGTCCCGTAGACCAGGTTGATGCGCCACTGCTCGGCGACCGGGTAGAAACCGTAGATGAACTGGTTGAAGCGCACCGACACGAACACCCAGCACGCCCCATCGGCGGTGCAGTCGTCGCGCGAGGTGCCACTCCAGTTGGCGTCCAGGAACGCCCATTTGATCACCGGCGGCACGATGATCCAGATCACGTAGACCGCCAGCAGCGTCAGCAGCGTGTAGCGCCAGTTGGAGAAGAGGTTGCGTCGTAGCCAGCCGATCACCCCGACCTCGGTGATCGGGGGGGGAAGGTCCGGACCGCGTTCGAATGTTTTCACCTCAACGCTCCCGCAGCGCCATCTTGGCGTTGTACCAGTTCATCAGCAGCGAGATCGACAGGCTCATGGTGAGGTAGACGGCCATCGTCATGGCGATGATCTCGACCGCCTGGCCGGTCTGGTTCAGCGTGGTGCCGGCGAACACCGCGACCAGGTCCGGGTAGCCGATGGCGGCGGCCAGCGACGAGTTCTTGGCCAGGTTCAGGTACTGGCTGGTCAGCGGCGGGATGATCACCCGCATCGCCTGCGGGATGATGATCAGCTGCAGCATCCTGGATTCCCCCAGGCCGAGCGCACGCGCCGCCTCGGTCTGGCCGTGCGACACCGACTGGATGCCGGCACGCACCGTCTCGGCGATGAAGGTGCCGGTGTAGACGGTCAGCGCCAGCGTCAGCGCGAAAAGCTCGGGCAACACCGTCAGGCCACCCTGGAAGTTGAAGCCGCGCAGTTCCGGCATCTCCCAGGTCAGCGGGCTGCCGGCGGCGAAGTAGGCGAGCAGCGGGAGCCCGAACAGCAGGCCCAGCGAGACCCACACGGTGTGGAACGGCTGGCCGGTCGCGTCCTGGCGGCGGTGCGCCCAGCGCGCGATGAAGAAGATCGCAACGATGGCGGCGACCAGCGCCCCGATCACCAGGCCGAAACCGTCCTCGGTCACCGGGCGCGGGATGAACAGGCCGCGGTTGTTGAGGAAGAACGTGTCGCCGATCACGATGCTCTGCTTCGGCCGCGGCAGGTTCAGGCCGACGGCGAAGTACCAGAAGAAGATCTGCAGCAGCAGCGGGATGTTGCGGAAGATCTCGATGTAGACGGTGGCCAGTCGCGCGATCAGCCAGTTGCGCGACAGCCGGGCCACGCCCATGACGAAGCCGACCAGCGTGGCGCAGATGATGCCGAGTAGCGACACCAGCAGGGTGTTGAGCAGACCGACGAAGAAGGTACGGCCGTAGCTGTAGGTCTCGTCGTAGTCGATCAGCGACTGGGTGACGCCGAACCCGGCCTCCTTCTCGAGGAAGCTGAAGCCGGTCGAGATGCCCCGCTGCTCCATGTTGTAGAGCGTGTTGTTGACCAGGAAGAGACCGAACATGACCACGCAGAAGATCAGCACCACCTGGAAGACCACGGCGCGGATCTTCGGATCGTTCCACGGCGCGGGCTTGCCCGGGGTGTTCGGCAGGTCACTCATGCGTCAGGCCCTCGGCGACTGGGGAGGAGCGGGTCGCGGGAAGGGTAGGGAAGGGGGGCGCCGGGGCGGGGGCGGGCGCGACCCCCCCCCCGCGGGCGGTGAGCGGATAGGCGGCGCGGACAGCAGGCCC
>DATCZX010000431.1:0-2684 GCA_036525695.1 Gammaproteobacteria bacterium
GGCGGGGACGCCGCTCCTACAGGAAGAGTCCATTGGCAGGGTAGGCGCGCGCTCCCCGGGCGGTCTTCTCCCGCGGCAGCCGCTCAGGAGGGGATCACGATCTCGATGGGCAGTTCGAGCCCGTCCAGCTCGCGCTGCAGCGCCCGCTTGGCCTCGGGGTCGCCGTGGACCAGGCGCACCTGCCGCGGCGGGTGGCGCATGCGCCGGACGAAGCGCACCAGGTCGCGCTGGCCGGCATGCGCGGAGTAGCCGCCGACGGTGTGGATGCCGGCGCGGACGGTGATGCGCTCGCCGTCGAGCTCGACCCAGCCGCCCTGCGGTCCGTACTGCTGGATCGCGCGGCCCGGCGTGCCCTGCGCCTGGTAGCCGACGAACAGCACGTTGGTGCGCGGGTCGCCGAGCAGCGCCTTCAGGTGGTTGACGATGCGCCCGCCCTGGCACATGCCACCGGCGGCGAGCACCACGCACGGGCGCGCGGTCTTGCGCAGCAGCTCGACCAGGCGCAGGTGCTGGGCGTGGTCGTCGATGGTGGTCAGCTGGGCGAACGCCAGCGGGTGGCGACCGGCGCGCACGCGGCGCTTCGCCTCGGCGTCCCAGAACGGGCGCAGCTTGCGGTAGGCGCGGGTGAAGCGGGCGGCGAGCGGGGAGTCGACGACGATGTCGAGCTCCTGCCACGGCAGGCCGCGGGTCGCCGGGCGCTCGCGCGCGGCGTGGATGATCCCCTCGAGCTCGTACAGCAGCTCCTGCGTGCGGCCGATGCTGAACGCCGGCACCAGCACCGCGCCGCGGTCGCGCAGCGCCAGCTCGATCACCGCCTGCAGCCGCTGGCGGCGGGTGCGGCGGTCGTCGTGGTCGCGGTCGCCGTAGGTCGACTCGAGCACCACGACGTCGGCGCCGTAGGGCGGTTTCGGCGCCGGCAGCAGCGGCGTGTGCGGCGGGCCGAGGTCGCCGGAGAAGAGCACGCTGAACGGGCGGCCTGGCGTCGGAGGTGGGAGCGACCGTGTCAGCGGGGTCGAAGTCGGCTCTGCCGACTCCGACCCCTGACGACCCGGCAGCGGCCGCACGCGGCACTCGACGTAGGCCGAGCCGAGGATGTGCCCGGCGGGCTGCAGCCGGATCGACAGCGGCAGGCGGTCGAGCGCGTGCCAGGTGCCGTAGGCCAGCGGCCGCAGGCTCCGGCGCAGCCGCGCCTGTGCCTCGCGCAGCAGCCGGGCGTCGCGGCTGACGCCGACCTTCAGCGCGTCCTCGAGCACCAGCGGCAGCAGGATCGCGGACGGTTCGCTGCAGTAGACCGGGCCGTCGAAGCCGGCGGCCCACAGGTGCGGCAGCCGGCCGCAGTGGTCGATGTGCACGTGGGTCAGCACCAGCGCGCGCAGGTGGGCCACGGGGAAGTCGATGCGCGGGTCGCCGTTGCCGGCAGCCGCGTTCTCGACGCCCTGGAACAGGCCGCAGTCGACCAGCAGCCCGGCCTCGCCGATGCGCAGCTCGTGGCACGAGCCGGTGACGCCGCGGGTGGCGCCGTGGTGGAGCACGCTCACGCCGTCCATGGCGTCCGGGTTCACCGTCGCGGTGGCCGCGCCGGGCCGGCCCGGTTCACTCGTCGAGCCCCGCGGCGGTCTGCTGCCAGCGCCAGGTGTCGGCGCACATCGTGTCGATGTCGCGCTCGGCGCGCCAGCCGAGCTCGCGCGCGGCCAGCGTCGGGTCGGCCCAGGTCGCGGCGATGTCGCCGGGGCGGCGCGCGACGATGTCGTAGGGAATCTCGCGGCCGGTAGCGCGGGCGAACGCCTGCACCACCTCGAGCACGCTGTGGCCGCGGCCGGTGCCGAGGTTCCACGCCTTCAGCGCGCCCTGCCCGCGCGCCGGGTCGAGCAGGTACTCGAGCGCGCGCAGGTGGGCGACGACCAGGTCGACGACGTGGATGTAGTCGCGCACGCCGGTGCCGTCGGCGGTCGGGTAGTCGCCGCCGAACACCCGCAGCCGCTCGAGACTGCCGGCGGCGACCTGGCTGATGTACGGCACCAGGTTGTTGGGGATGCCGTTCGGGTCCTCGCCGATCAGCCCGGAGGCGTGCGCGCCGACCGGGTTGAAGTAGCGCAGCAGCGCGATCGACCAGCCGGGTTCGGCGGCGTGCAGGTCGGCGAGGATGCGCTCGATCATGCGCTTGCTCTCGCCGTAGGGGTTGGTGGTGGCGCCGAGCGGGTGCTCCTCGTTGACCGGCAGCTGGCGCGGGTCGCCGTAGACGGTGCACGAGGAGCTGAACACCAGCGTGCGCACCGCGTGGCGCTGCATCGCCGCGCACAGCGCGACGCTGCCGGCGACGTTGTTGGCGTAGTAGTGCAGCGGCAGCTCGACCGATTCGCCGACCGCCTTGAGCCCGGCGAAGTGCAGCACGGCGTCGAACGCGTGGCGCCCGAACAGCTCGTCGAGCCGCGCGGCGTCGCGCAGGTCGCCCTCGACGAAGGTCGCCGCGCGCCCGGCGATCCGCGCGATGCGCCCGGCCACCGCGGCCTTGCTGTTGGCGAGGTTGTCGAGGATGACCACGTCGTGGCCGGCGTCGAGCAGTTCGACGCAGGCGTGCGAGCCGATGTAGCCGGTGCCGCCGGTGACGAGGATCTTCATCGATCTAAGCCCTGTTTGACCGGGTTCGCTGGGGTCGCGTTTTCTGAACTCGCGTAGGGTGGTTA
>DATCZX010000432.1:0-3538 GCA_036525695.1 Gammaproteobacteria bacterium
TAGCGTCTTGGCGAGAAAACTTGACGCCGGAGACTAACGCCCCTTCCACTCCGGCCGCGGCTGCTTGCCCAGGAAGGCGTCGATGCCGTCGCGTGCGTCCTCGGTGGTCATGTTGCAGGCCATCGTCTGCGACGCCATCTCGTACGCCGCGGCAGTGGCCGCCTCGACCTGGCGGTAGAACAGCTGCTTGCCGAGCGCGATCGAGGCCGGGCTCTGGCCGGCGATCTTGGCGGCCAGCGCGTCGACCTCGGCGTCGAGCTGCTCGGCCGGGACGGCGCGGTTGATCAGCCCGTAGCGCGCGGCGCTCTCGGCGTCGATGAAGTTGCCGGTGACCAGCATCTCGAGCGCCACCTTGCGCGGCACGTTGCGCGTCAGCGCGACCATCGGCGTCGAGCAGAACAGGCCGAGGTTGATCCCGGAGGTGGCGAACTTGGCCCCCTCGGCGGCGATCGCCAGGTCGCAGGTGGCGACCAGCTGGCAGCCGGCCGCGGTGGCGATGCTGTGCACCTTGGCGATCACCGGCTGCGGGATGCGCGTCAGCGTCTGCATCATCCGCCCGCACTTGTCGAACAGCGCGCGCATGGTCGCCTCGCTGCTGTCGGCGCGCATCTCCTTGAGGTCGTGGCCGGAGCAGAAGGCGCGGCCGTTGCCGGCGAGCACGACGACGCGCACCGAGCGGTCCTGCTCGATCGCCTCGAGCTCGGCCTGCAGCGCGTCGAGCAGCGCGTGGGAGAGCGAGTTGAACTTGTCGGGGCGGTTCAGCGTCAGCGTGGCGATGCCGTCGCGGTCCTCGCGCAGCAGCACCGGCTCGGCGGCGGCAGGGGTCGGTTGCACGGCGCTCATGGCGGCCTCCTGTCGGATCGTGGTACAGGGCGCAGTCTACACGCGCCCCGCGCGGGCACGGAAACCGCCGGCTTCAGACCGCGACGGGCAGCTGGCGGCGCAGCCCGGTGGCGAAGTCGTGCAGCACCGCGATGCCGCTGGCCTCGGCGCGGTTGCACCAGGCGATGAACTCGCGCCGGGCGCCCTCGGCATCGCGCGCGGTGTCGCGCCAGATCGCGGCCAGGCGCTGACGGTACTCGTAGACCGTCTGCAGCCGCTCGCTCAGGGCCAGCAGCTGCTCGAGCTGGCCGCTCTGCCAGGCGTCGAGGCGCGAGCGCTGGCGCAGCACCAGCCAGCGTGCCTTGCGCAGCACTCGGCGACCGGCGAGGTCGGCGCCGGGGCGGATCTCGCGCAGGATCGGCTGCACCACGTCGAGGATGAAGCGGCGGTCGAGCGCGGCCGGCTGCGGCAGCGCCGGGTCGAGCTGCGGCGCCGCCGGTTGCGAGAAGGCGTCGTGGCGCACCTTGGCCAGGCCGAGGAACTGCAGCGTGCGGATGTAGGCCCAGCCGATGTCGAACTCGAACCAGCGCGCCGAGAGCCGCGCCGAGGCCGGGGCGGCGTGGTGGTTGTTGTGCAACTCCTCGCCGCCGATCAGGATCGCCCACGGGACGATGTTGGTCGCGGCATCGTCGGTCTCGTAGTTGCGGTAGCCCCACCAGTGGCCGAGGCCGTTGATCACGCCGGCGGCCCAGAACGGGATCCACGCCATCTGCACCGCCCACACGGTCAGCCCGAGCGGCCCGAACAGCAGCACGTCGATCACCAGCATCACGCCGACGCCCCAGTTCGGGTGCACGCCGTAGACGTTGCGCTCGAGCCAGTCGTCCGGGGTGCCGCGGCCGAAGCGCTCGAGCATCTGGCGGTCGGTCGAGGCTGCGCGGTAGAGCTCGACGCCGCGCCACAGCAGCGTATGGATGCCGTGGGTCTGCGGGCTGTGCGGGTCGTCCTCGGTCTCGCAGGCGACGTGGTGCTTGCGGTGGATGGCGACCCACTCGCGGGTGACCATGCCGGTGGTCAGCCAGAGCCAGAAGCGGAAGAAGTGGTTGACCACGGGATGCAGGTCGACCGCGCGGTGCGCCTGCGAACGGTGCAGGTAGATGGTCACCCCGGCGATGGTGACGTGGGTGAGGGCCAGGGTGGCGAGCGCGACCTCGAGCCAGGAGAGAGAGAGCAGACCTTCGAACAACTGGGTAACCCCGCAGCATGAATGACTCACGCATCATGGGGCCTGGGTGGCGATGTGTCATTGACCGCCATCACCCGCTTGACCCGGGTCAACTCCCGGCTGGGCACGCGCGCTGCCGCTGGACCGCCGGGCAGGGGCCCGGATAATGGCGCGATGACGCACTCACCCCCCGCCTCCCGGCCGCTGCAGCTCTGGCTCGCGGTGTTCCTGCCGTTCGCCTGCGGCTACTTCCTCTCCTACCTGTACCGGGTGGTCAACGCGGTGATTGCGCCGGACCTGGTGCGCGACGTCGGCCTCGACGCCGGCGCCCTCGGCCTGCTCACCAGCGTCTACTTCCTGACCTTCGCCGCGTTCCAGCTGCCGCTCGGGATCCTGCTCGACCGCTACGGCCCGAGCCGCACCGAGGGGCTGCTGCTGCTGGTCGCCGCGCTCGGCGCCTGGGTCTTCTCGGTCGCCGACAGCACCGCCGGCCTGCTGCTCGGCCGCGGGCTGATCGGCTTCGGCGTCTCGGCCTGCCTGATGGCGGCGTTCAAGGCCTACGTGCAGTGGTTCCCGAGCGAACGGCTGCCGCGGGTCAACGGCTTCCAGATGGCCGCCGGCGGCCTCGGCGCGCTGTCGGCGACGCAGCCGGTCGAGTTCGCGCTGCAGTTCACCGACTGGCGCGGGGTGTTCCAGGTGCTGGCGCTGCTGACCGTCGGGGTCGCCGTGCTGCTGCTGACCGTGGTGCCGCAGCGCGCGCAGGAGCAGACCGGGATCGGCCTCGGCGACCAGGCGCGCGGCATCGCGCGGGTGTTCACCAGCCGGCTGTTCTGGCGCATCGCGCCGTGGACGGTGGCCTCGCAGGCGTCGTTCCTGTCGATCCAGGGGCTCTGGTCGGGGCCGTGGCTGCGCGACGTCGGCGGCTTCGACCGGCCCGGGGTCGCCAGCGTGCTGGCCGCGGTGTCGGTGGCGATGGTGCTCGGTTTCATCGCCCTCGGCACGCTGGCCCAGCGCGTCGGCCGTGCCGGCGGGCGACCGCTGCTGGTCACCGACATCGGCATGCTGGTGTTCATGGCGCTGCAGGCGCTGCTGATCGTGGGCCTGCCCGGGCTGGCGTGGCCGGTGTGGCTGCTGTTCGGCTTCTTCGGCACCATCGGCATCATCCCCTACGCGGTGCTGTCGCAGCGCTTCCCGGTGCAGCTGGCCGGGCGGGTCAACACCGGGCTCAACCTGCTGGTGTTCGTCACCGCGTTCGCCGCGCAGTGGGCGATGGGGGCGATCATCAACCTGTGGCCGGCCGGCGACGGCCACTACGCGCTGGCCGGCTACCGGGCCGCGTTCGGCATGATGCTGGCGCTGCAGCTCGTCGCCACCGCCTGGTACTTCCTTGCCGGGCGCGACCGCGACGGCGACCGGCCGCTGGCAGGCTAGCCGGTGGGGCGGGGCAAACGGCCGCCGCTGCGGCCGCGGCTGGTCGCCATCCAGCGGCTC
>DATCZX010000433.1:0-3158 GCA_036525695.1 Gammaproteobacteria bacterium
CCGAGCTGCTCGTGCAGCAGCCCGAGTTCGCGGCAGGTCTCCGCGCGCGGTTGCGCCGCGACGCTGCTCTCCAGCGCGCCGCGCGCCTTGCCCCAGAGCTTCGCGCGCGCGGCCAGGCGCCCCACCGTGAGCAGCAGCACCGGGTTGCGCGGGTCGCTGGCGAGCCAGCGCTCGGCGTGCTCGAGCTGGCGGTTCGCCTGGCCGCCGTCGACCAGCCCGTAGAGCTCCACCAGGCGGTCGCTGAGGTGGCGGTCGAGGGCCCCGCGCAGCAACGGCTCGGCCTCGCTGCCGCGCTCGAAGCGCACCAGGTGGCGCGCGTAGGTCAGCACCAGCAGCTCGCCGCTGCGCAGGTCGTCCGGGACCTGGCTCCAGACCCGGCCGAGTTCGCCGGGCTCGCCGGCCGCGGCGGCCTCGTCGAGCAGCTCGCCGAACACCTTCAGCTCGAGCACCGTGTACTCGTTGCCGGGGAGCGCCTTGCGCCGCCGCAGCTCGGGGAGCAGCAGGCGCAGCCGCTGCCAGTCGTGGGTCTGCAGGTACAGGCGCATCAGCAGTTTCAGCAGCTGGCGGTGGTGCGGGGCCCGGCGCTGCAGCGCCAGCAGCGTCGATTCCGCCTGTTCCAGCTGCTGGTGCTCGAGTTGCAGCTCGGCCTGGGTCAGGCCGACCGCGAGGTCGGCCTCCGGCAGCGCCTGGTGGGCCAGCTTCAGGTAGTGATCGCGGCGCTCGTGGGCCGACTGCGCGTGCGCCGCGCGGGCTGCGGCGAGGTAGTGCAGCAGCGGCGTCTCGCTGCTGCCGGCCTGTTGCAGCAGGCGCTTCTCGGCCTGGCCCCAGTCGCCCTCGGCCAGCGCCAGCAGGCCGCGGGTCAGGCCGCGGCTGGCCCTGCGTTCGCGGCGCCGCGCGCGCCAGAGGCGCAGCCGTCGCGGCAGCTGCACGGTGCCACCCGCCAGGCGCAGCGCGAAGTGCAGCGTGAAGGCGGCCGCGAGCACCAGCGCGACCAGCACCGCCAGCGACATCTCGACGGTCCAGGCGCCGTAACCGATCAGCACGTAGCCGCTGTCGCGCAGCAGCACCAGGGCCGCCGCGGTGGCCGCGAACAGCACCAGCAGCAGGCCGAGCAGCAGCTTCACGGCGCCTTACCGGGCGCGGACTCGGTCGCCGGCGTCGCCTGCCGGGCGGGCAGCGCGCGCAGCGCGTGCAGGGCGCCGCTGATGTCCGGCAGCGCCGGGGCGATCGCGGTTCCCTCGAGGCGCTCGAGCTCGGCCAGCAGCGCCCGGGTCGGCGCCGGCTCCTGGTCGAACCAGGTGGCGACCCACTCGCGCGCGGTGGCCAGGCTCGCCGCGTAGAGGGGCTCTGCGCGGCGCAGCAGCGCCAGGCGCGCGGCATCGAGCTGCAGGCGCAGGTTCAGGTGCAGGAAGTACTCGTGCTCGGGGGCCAGCAGCGGCTTGGCCGGGATGTCGTTGCGGCGCACCTCGACCAGCCCCTTGACCTCGTTCCAGACGGCGTCGACGGCGGCCTGCCAGCCCTCGGCCTGGCGCGCGGCATCGAGCACCGCGGTACCGCCCGCGGCGTCGGGCGCCGTGTAGCGGGCGCCCAGGACCGGCAGGGTCTCGGCCCGCCGGGCCAGGCTGACCAGGGTCAGCGCGAGTCCCTCGACGTCGACCTGCGGCACCGCCTTGAGCGCCGCGATGCCGTCCGCCAGCTGCTCGCGCACCGGCAGCAGCGCCGGGTCGGCCAGGCTGCGCAGCCGCTGGTCTGCGGCCTCCAGCGCGGCGATCGCGCCCGGCACGTCCTGCGCCAGCTGCAGGCGGTGATTGGCGCTGCGCATCAGGTACTCGGCCTCGGCGACGACCCAGCCACTGCTGTCCTGGCCGAGCTGGCGCTGCAACGCCTGGTAGGACTCCTCGAGCGCCTGCTGCTGGCGTGCCAGTTCGGCCTGCTGCCGGGCCAGCCCCTGGTTCAGCTCCTGCTGCAGCGCGGCCACGCGCTGCTCGCCGCTGCGCAGGCCGCCGTCGAGCCGCTCCGCCAGCGCCGAGGCATCCGCCTGCTGTGCGCCGCGCGCCGCGGCCTGCGCCGCCCGCAGCTGCTGCCACGCCTGGTAACCGGCGAGCCAGCCGGCCAGCGCCAGCAGCAGCGCCAGGCACGCCAGCAGCAGCGGCAACCAGGGCTTGCGCGCCGGCGTCGTCGCCGCGTCGGCGGCCGCCTCCGGGGGCGGCAGCGCGTCGGCCTGGTCCGGTAGTGCGGATGGGGTCTCGGGAGTCTCGGGGCTCGCGGGCGACCCGGGGGCCGCGGGGTCCGTGGGTTCCGGATCGGGCATCACTGCTCTCTTGTCGTGCGGAGGAGCCGGCGGCAGGCGATCACCGCCTCCAGCAGGCCCGCGTCGCTCGCCTCGCGGGCCACCACCGGCGTCGGCCTGATGGCCAATTCTGCGGCCAGTTGTAGCACACGATCGCTGGCCGCCACCAGTTGCGTGGCGCGCAGCAGGGGTTGCCCCTCCGGGCCCAGCAGGCGCCACAGGTTGGCCAGCCCCTCGCGGCTGGTGACCACCACGATGTCGATCGCGCCGGCACGCCAGCGGGCCAGCAGCGGCGCCGGGTCGGCGCTCGGCCGGCGGCGCCGGTAGACCTCGGCGTAGGCCACCTCGGCACCGCGCGCGCGCAGCGTCTCGGCCAGCAGCTCGCGCCCGCCGACGCCGCGGAAGATCACGATGCGCTGGCCGGCCACCGCCTGCAGGTCGGGGTGCTGCAGCAGCGTCTCGCTGTCGAACGGCCCGGCCGGGCAGATCGCCGGTGGCAGGCCCTGGGCCTCGAGGGCCGCGGCCGTGGCGCGGCCGATCGCCGCGCGCTCCAGGCCGGGCGGCCACGGGCCGTGCGCGCGTGCCGCGGCGAGCCCGTGCTCGACCGCGTTGGCGCTGATGAAGATCGCCAGGTCGAAGCTGGCCAGCCGCGCCAGCAGCGCGGCGCTCGCCTGCGGCAGGGTGGCGCTGATCTCGAGTACCGGGAAGCGCACGGCGTGGCCGCCGGCGGCCTCGACCAGCCGGCACAGCGAGCCGGCCTGGTGCGCCGGGCGGGTGACCAGCACGCCGGTGCCGGCCAGCGGGCCGGCCTGCGTGCCGGCGGTCATGCCTCGGCGGCGTAGAGCTCGGCCAGGATCCGCTCCGCGCC
>DATCZX010000434.1:0-2024 GCA_036525695.1 Gammaproteobacteria bacterium
GCTCGCGCCGCTCGGCCGGGTCGACCCCGGCGAGCAGCAGCGGCAGGCCGACGTTCTCGGCCGCGGTCAGGCGCGGCACCAGGTGGAAGAACTGGAACACGAAGCCGACCTTGTCACGGCGCACCACGGCGCGGCCGGCGGAGTCGAGCGCGACCACGTCGACGCCGTCGAGCAGGTAGCGGCCGCGCGTCGGCCGGTCGAGCAGGCCGATGACGTTCAGCAGCGTCGACTTGCCCGAGCCGGACGGGCCCATGATCGACAGGTACTCGCCGGCGCCGACGTGCAGCTTCACGTCGCGCAGCGCGTGCACGGTCTGCTCGCCGACCTCGAAGTCGCGGTCGATCCCGGCGAGCTCGAGCATCACGGCGTGCGCGGCGCGGCCGGCACCACGGCCGCGCCGGCGGCCACCCCCTGGTCGGGCAGGGCGACGCGGTCGCCCCGCGCCAGGCCGCCGCGCACCTCGGCGAACTGCCAGTTGCGCAGGCCGACCTGCACCGCGACCTGCTCGAGGGTGCCGTCGCCGGGCCGGTAGCGCAGCACGCGGTCCTCCTCGCCGAGCGCCGCGGCCGGGACGCGCAGCACGCCGTCGCGGCGCTCGAGCAGCACCTCGACGTCCGCGGTGTAGCCCGGCAGCAGCCCCGCGAGCTGGTCCGGGTCGAGCTCGACCTCGATCTCGACCGTGCGCGCCTGCTTCTCGAACTCCTGCACGTAGGGGGCGACGCGGCGCACGCTGCCGCCGAAGGCGCGCTCGCGGAACGCGTCGAGGGTCACCCGCGCGCGCTGGCCGCGGCGTACCGCGGGGGCGTCGACCTCGTCGATCGGCGCGCTGACGTAGAGGCAGCCCGACTCGACCAGGTCGACCACGGGCAGGGTGGCGATACCGGGCGGCGAGGGGGTCACGAACTCGCCGAGCTCGCCGTTGACCTCGGCGACGACGCCGGCGAACGGGGCGCGGATCTCGCTGCGCTCGAGCAGCGCGCGCGCCACGGCGATGCGGCTGCGCGCGACCTCGGCGCTGGCCCGCGCGGCGCTGCACGCCGCCTCGCGCGCGGCGGCCTCGGTCACCGCCTGGTCGACGCCCTCCTCGGAGACCAGCTTGCGCTCGCGCAGCTGCTCCAGCCGGTCGGCCTCGCGGCGGCCGACCTCGGCGCGCAGGCACGCCTGCTTGGTGTTGGATTGCGCGGCGCGTGCCTCGCTCTCGGCCAGCGTCACCTGGGCCACGAGGTCGCGGTTCCAGAGCCCGACCAGCAGCTCCCCCGGCTCGACCACGGCCCCTTCGCGCGCCGCGAGCAACTCGATGGTGCCGCCCGTCGCCGGCGCCAGCCGCGCGCGCCGGCAGGCGTTGACCGTGCCGCCGCGGGTGTTCGCGACCAGCGCCTCGACGGTCCCCGGGACCACCTCGACCAGCGTGGCCTCGACCGGCTCGGGACGCGCGAGCCACCAGCTGCCGCCGACCGCCGCGGCCAACACGACGGCGAACGCGCTCCAGCGGCCCCAGCGTCTCTGCATCCAGCACTCTCCCTGGCGCGTCCCTTGCGCCGCTACCCCGCACCCAGTCTAGTCGCTGTGCGCCCCCGCGGACGCCGGCCACTGCGCCGCCAGCGCGGCGAGGCGGGCATGGCGCCGGTCCTCCGGCTGCTGCGCGAGCGCCGCCACCGCGGTGTGGAACGCCTCGAGGTCGCCGCCCTGCTGCGCCAGCAGGGCCTGGAAGCCCGGCACCAGGCGGTGGTAGAGCCCGACCGTGCCCAGCTTGGCGTTGTTCAGCCCCGCCGCCATCCAGGCGTCGTAGCCGGCATCCGCGGCCCAGCCGGCGCGCAGCGCCGCGTACTCGGCCTGGGCGCCGGCGAGCCGCGCCGCCTTCGCCGCGCGCATCGCCGCCGGGTCCAGCGGCTGCCGGTAGAGCGCCTCGAGCGACGCGCGCAGCTCGAGCAGCAGCGCGACCACCGCGTCACGCCGCGCCACCTCGGTGTCGCGCCGCGCCAGCAGCGCCGCGTCGCCCTGCGCCAGCAGCCAGCGGCGCACCC
>DATCZX010000435.1:0-5969 GCA_036525695.1 Gammaproteobacteria bacterium
CCATTTCTGCTGCTTCGGCCTCTACGCGCCGCTGAACGAGGCGCTGCTGCGCGAGCTCGGCGTCGGCACCCTGCTCGGCGGCGAATGCGAGCCGGAGCTGCGTGCGCTGGCGTGCGCGCTGCGCGACGGTGACACGCCGGCCCCGAGCAACCGGGTCAGCACCGCGCAGATCGAGTTCCTGGTCCCCGACCGTGACGGCCTGCCGCCGCTGGCCGACTACGCCAAGCTGCGCCTGCCGGACGGCAGCGAGCGCACCGTCGGCTTCGCCGAGGCGAGCCGCGGCTGCAAGCACCTGTGCCGCCACTGCCCGGTGGTGCCGGTCTACGACGGCCGCTTCCGCATCGTCCCCGAGGAGGTGGTGCTGGCCGACGTCGCGCAGCAGGTGGCCGCGGGGGCGCAACACGTCTCGTTCGGCGACCCGGACTTCTGGAACGGAACCCGTCACGCGCTGCGCGTGGTGCACGCGCTGCATGCCGCGCACCCGCGCCTGAGCTACGACTGCACGATCAAGGTCGAGCACCTGGTGCGGCGGCCGGAGCTGCTCGCCGAGCTGGCCGCGACCGGCTGCCTGTGGATCACCAGCGCGGTCGAGTCGTTCGACGACGCGGTGCTCGAGCGCCTGGCCAAGGGCCACACCCGGGCCGATTTCGAGCGCGCGCTGGCGACGGTGCGCGGGCACGGCATCGCGCTGGCGCCGACCTTCGTGCCGTTCACCCCGTGGACCACGCTGCAGGGTTACGTCGGTCTGCTCGCCGGGCTGCTCGAGCTCGGGCTGGTCAACAGCGTGCCGCCGGTGCAGCTGTCGATCCGGCTGCTGATCCCGGGCGGCTCGCGGCTGCTCGAGCTGGACGAGGTGCGCGCGCTGGTCGGACCGTTCGACCGCGCGCTGCTCGGCCACCCGTGGCAGCACGACGACCCGCGGGTCGACGCGCTGCAGCGCGAGGTGGCGCGGATCGCCGCCGCCGGGGAGGCCGCCGGAGAGGGACGGCCGCAGATCTTCTCCCGGGTCTGGGAGGCCGCGCACGCGGCGCTGGGCCAGGCTGCCGCAGGCCTCGACGGGGCCGATTTCGGCGCCGTGATCCCGGCGCTCAACGAGCCCTGGTACTGCTGCGCCGAGCCGACCGAGCAGCAGCTGGCGTCGTTCTAGCGCAGCGCTGGCCGCCGGGCCGCGGGCGCTTAGCGGCCGCCCTCCGGCCCGAGCTGCTCGGGGCGCAGGCGCGGGGTGAAGTAGTCGTCGGCCGCCTCCGGGGCGACCGGCCGCTGGTCGCCGTCGACCAGCGGCTGCTCGTAGTCGTGCCAGCCGCGCAGCCCGGTCTGCAGCGAGTGGACGTGGGCGAAGCCGAGCTTCTGCAGCGATTCGGCGGCGAGGATGCTGCGGTTGCCGGAGCGGCAGGCGAGGACGATCAAGCGCTCGCGCGCGCGGGCCAGCTCCGGGACCGTCTCCTCGTAGCCCCACTCGCAGGCCGACTCGAGGATCCCGCGCGGCACGTTCAGCGACCCCGGGATGTGCATCGCGGCGTACTCGTAGGGCTCGCGGATGTCGACCAGCAGCGGCGTCTGCCCGGCGTCGAGCTGGTCGCGCAGGTCCCACGGGAACAGCTCCCTGACCCCCGGCCGGGTGAAGGCGACCAGGTCGGCGAAGCGCAGTGGTGTCACCCTAGAAACCGCAGTTGGACGGGCCCGAGAGTGCGTCTGGCCCGTTGTCTGGCAAGGCGCGACGACGAAGCATGGCCGTCCCCTGCAAGGAGGAGCAACGCCGCCAGGCGGCGGGCCAGGCGTGCGCTCGGGTGCGTAGCGCGCCGAATCTCGCGGTAACCACGCTAAGCGGCAAATCCATTCGTATCCCTTTACGGTTACCGAAGCCGCGTAGCGGTCAACTGCGGTTTCTAGGGTTACTTCAGGGTCTGGGTCAGTCCGCGCTCGACCGCCATCACCGCGGCCTCGACGCGCGAGTGCAGGCCGAGCTTGCGCAGCACCGCCTTGACGTGCAGCTTGACGGTGCCGTCGGAGATGCCGAGGTTGCGCGCGATCACCTTGTTGCTCTGGCCCTCGGCGACGTGGCAGAGGATCTCGCGCTCGCGCGGGGTCAGCTCGGCGAACGGGTCGGCCGGCATCTGCGGCTCGCTGCCGCCGCCCTGGACCACCTTGGCCAGCACGCCGGTCAGGTCGGGGGCGACGACGGTGTGGCCGGCGACGACCTCGTCCAGCGCGCTGATCACCTCGTCGGGCTCCATGTCCTTGATCAGGTAGCCCTGCGCCCCGTTGCGCAGCGACTCGACCAGGTCGCGTTCCTCGGTGCTGGTGGTCAGCATCACCACCGGCATGCTGAGGTCCGCCTCGCGCAGCCGGCGCAGGACGGCGAGACCGTCCATCTGCGGCATGCGCAGGTCGAGCAGGATCACGTCGGGCTGCTGCTCGACGGCGACGCGGATGCCCTCGCTGCCGTCGCCGACCGCGGCGATCACGTCGATCCCGCGCCGGGTCAGCAGCTCCTGCAGCCCGACGCGGAACAGGGCGTGGTCGTCAATGACGAGGACGCGCATGCTCTTCCTTGCTCCTGGCCAGGGTCGGCATCGCGACCTCCAGCTCGTTCGCGGGCTGGCGGAAGGTCAGCTCGATGCGGGTGCCCTCGCCGGGTTCTGACTCGATGCGCAGCACGCCGCCGAGGCGCTGCGCGCGCTCCTGCATGATCGACAGGCCGACGTGCTCGCCCGGTTCGCCGTCGAGGACCTCGCCGATGCCTACGCCGTCGTCCTCGATCAGCGCCCGGTAGTGGCCCTCGCTGTCGCAGCTGAGCAGGATGCGCACGGTCTGCGCCCGGCTGTGCTTGCGGATGTTGGCCAGCGCCTCCTGGATGATCCGCACCACCTGCAGCTCGAGGATCGCCGGGATCTGCAGGTCGGCGCACTGGTGCTGGAAGAAGGTCGAGATCCCCGACTGGGCGCGGAAACGCTCGACCATGCTCTTCAGCGTCGGCACCAGGCCGGCCCCCTCGAGCGGGGCGCGGAAATGGTGCAGCAGCTGGCGCAGCTCGGTGTGCGCCTCGTCGAGGCTGTGGCGGATGCGCTCGTTCTCGTGGCATGCCTTGTCCAGGCTGCCTTGCGCCAGCGTGTCGTCGAGCATCTTGACCTGGTAGCGCAGGCTGGCGAGGGTCTGCGCCAGCGAGTCGTGCAGCTCGTGGGCGAACATCGTGCGTTCCTGCATGATCGACATCCGCTGCGCCTGGTTGTCGAGGTACGCCTTCTCGATCGCCATGCCGAGGTGGCGGCCGATGCTGGTCAGCAGCTCGGTGAAGTCGCGGCTGATCGCGACGCCGGCCTCGTCGAGGAACAGGTTGTAGATGCCGAGGTCCTTGCCGCGGTACTGCAGCGGCACCGCGAGCAGGGTGACGCGCTCGTCGTCAGCGAAGAAGGGCATGCCGATGATCGCGTTGCACTCGCGGATGTCGCTGCGGCACTGGATCGTGCCGGCGCTCAACGCGATGCCGCAGATGCAGCTCTCCTCGAGCGAGATCTGCTGCTCGCGGCGCACCACCTCGTCGTCGAGGCCGAGGCTGGCGACCAGGCGCATCTTCTTGTCCTGGCCGAGCAGGCGCACCGTCGCCGCGCGCGCGTCGGTGACGTCGCGCAGGGTGTGCAGGAAATGGGTCAGCAGGTCGTCGAGGTCGCGGTACTTGTTGATGCTGGCGGCGACCTCGTAGAGGATCGCCAGCGAGCGCGTCTGGTGCGCGAGCCGGGTGGTCTGCTTGCGCACGCGCTCGTCCATCTCGTGGGTCAGCGCCTCGAGACGCTCGCCGAGGAGGTTGATGTCGCGGGCCAGGTCGGCGAACTCGCCCGACTCCGGCACCGGCACCCGCGCCGAGAGCTTGCCGCTGCGCATCACCCGGGCCCACTGCCGCAGGTGTTCCAGCGGCTCGAGCACGTTGACGCGCATGCGCCGCAGCATGCGCCGCAGCTGCATCACGCCGCCGAACACCAGGGCCAGCTGCAGCAGCACCAGCACCGGCTGCGCGGCCGGGAACAGCGGCATCAGCAGGGCGACCAGGGCGATGCCGAGCAGCATGCCCAGCAGCAGGCTGCAGGGGAGCGACAGGCGGCTGGCGGTCAGCTGGTTGAGCCGCCAGCCGCTGGCCATGGCGGTGTCTTGCTCACCGCCCATGACGTAGCCGCAGAGGTTGTTGGCTTCCGGTTTCTCCGAGAGGACCGTCATGCGCACCTGCCATCGGGCAGCCGGGAATTGCCCGCAGCCCGAGTATACCCGGCGGGTAGCGGCACCGGTAGCGCGTAGAAGTCCCGCTGAACGAAGGTAACCGTATGATTTGCGTGGTCAGCGGGTGCGCTTGCGCGGCGCGTACTCGACGTCTTTCGGCGGCTCGTAGCGCGGGTCGTTGGGGTTCATGAAGATGAAGTGCGCGTTGCCGGGACTGACCTCGGAGTAGTCCAGCACCGTGCCCTCGAGCACCTCCTCGCTGAGCGGCGAGACCAGCACCTGGACGCCGTCGCAGTCGACGCGGAAGTCCTCCGGGTTGGCCTTGTCGAAGCCCATCGCGTAGTCGATGCCGCCCTTGCCGTCGGGCTTGGCGGCGAGGCGCAGGCCCATGCCTTCCTCGATGGCGGCCGCCGCGGCGGCCTGCTTGACCTGGGCGATCGCGCTGGGGGTCAGGGTGATCATGCGGAAACTCCTCTGCTTGCGGGCGCCGGGGTGGCGCGTTGGAGGCGGCGGACGTAGTCGACGAAGCGCGCGGCCCAGCGGTTCTGCTCGACGTCGCGCAGGTGGGCGTAGCTGGCCAGCAGGTGGTGCAGCAGCAGCCCGTCGTGGCGCCCGTCGATGCCCTGGCCGCGCTCGACCGCGTAGGCGTAGTCGAGGCCGGCGGGCAGGTCGACCAGGCGCGAGTAGTGGAACTCGTGGGCGTGGAAGGCCTGCAGCGCGCCGTCGGCGGCGCGTAGCGGCCAGGCCCCGCGGCCCGTCTCGCGCAGCTTGACGTAGCCGCGCCCGACCGGTCGCTGACCCATCTCGACCTCGGCCGGGATCACCCCGACCATCTCGGCGCGCTCGCCGTGCCAGCGGATCGCGCGCGCCAGGTACATCAGGCCGCCGCACTCGGCGTAGGTCGGCAGCCCGCCCTCGATCGCCTCGCGCAGCGCCGTGCGCAGCCCGGTGTTGGCGGCCAGCGCGTGCATCTGCGTCTCCGGGAAGCCGCCGCCGATGAACAGCCCGTCGAGTGCCGGCAGGCGCGTGTCGCGCAGGGTGTCGATCGGCACCAGCTCGGCGCCGGCGCGCTCCAGCGCGTCGAGGTCGTCGGCATAGTAGAAGCCGAAGGCGCGGTCGCGGGCGATGCCGACACGGACCTTGCAGTGCCCCTCGGCGGCGGACAGCCGCGCGGGCGGCGCCGGCAGGGGCACGGCGCGGGTGGCGTCCAGCAGGGCGTCGAGATCCACCTGGCGGGTGACCGCGTCGGCCAGGGCGTCGATGCGACTCTCGATCCCCTCGGCCTCGTTGGCCGGGACCAGGCCGAGGTGACGCTCGCCGATCTCGAGTGCCGCGTCGCGCTGCACCGCGCCGAGCACCGGCACGTCGGTGTAACGCTCGAGCACCGCGCGCAGCTTGCCCTCGTGGCGCGCGCCGCCGACGAAGTTCAGGATCACGCCGGCCAGGCGCAGGCGGGGGTCGAACTGGCGGTAACCGAGCACCAGCGGCGCGACCCCGCGGATGGTGCCGCGGGCGTCGAGCACCAGCACCACCGGGAGCTCGAGCAGGTGGGCCAGCGCGGCGTTGCTGTTGCTGCCCTCGACGTCCATGCCGTCGAACAGGCCCTTGTTGCCCTCGACCAGGGCGACGTCGCAGGCGCCCGCGTGGCGGCCGAACAGCGCGCCGATCTCGGCGTGCCCCTGCACCTGGAAATCGAGGTTGTGGCACGGGCGCCCGGCGGCACGCCCGAGCCACAGCGGGTCGATGTAGTCGGGGCCCTT
>DATCZX010000436.1:0-2127 GCA_036525695.1 Gammaproteobacteria bacterium
GGCGCTGTAGCCTGCCTCGGCCAGCACCGCGGCGGTGTGCTCGCCGTACTTCGGCGGGAACGGCAGCTCGCGCGCCAGCCCCGGGTAATCGACCGCCGGCGGCTGCATGCGCACGCGCTGGCCGTCCGGCAGCGTGGTCGCGGTCAGCCGCTCGCGCAGCGCCTCGAGCGCGGCGACCTCGGCGATGCCGTTGATCCGCGCGTTCGGGATGGTCGCCGCGGTCAGCTCGGCGACCAGCGTCGCGGTCGGCACCGGCGCGGTCAGCGCGGCGAACTCGCGGTGGATCGCCCGGCGCTCGGCGTGGCGGCCGTCGTTGGTGGCGCGCACCTCGTTGGCCAGGCCGGCGAAGCGCGGGATCTCGGTCAGCCGCCGCCACTGCACGTCGTTGCCGATGGCCATGAAGACGAAGCCGTCGGCGGTCGGGTAGGCGTTGGTCGGGATGAACTTGCGGTGCTCGTTGCCGGCGCGGGTCACCTCGTCCGGGCGGCAGCCGAAGTCGAGCAGCGGCAGCGTGGTGATCAGCCACGACGCGGCGGCCTGCAGCATCGACACGTCGAGGCGCGAGCCGCGCCCGCTCTCGGCGCGCTCGGCCAGCGCCAGCATCACCCCGGCGTAGACCTCGTCGCCGGCCTTCAGGTCGATCAGCGGCACGCCGCACAGCGTCGGCGGCCCGGCCGGGTCGCCGGTCAGCTCCATGTAGCCGGCCAGCGCCTGCACCATCGGGTCGTAGCCCGGGGTGTCGGGGTAGTCCGGCCCGAGCGCCGAGATGCCGGCCCAGATCAGGTCCGGCTTCAGCGCCGCCAGCGTCGGGTAGTCGATGCCGAACGCCGCGTAGCGCGCCGGCAGCGTGTTGCAGCAGAACACGTCGACGTCGAGCGCGGTCAGCAGCCGGTGCAGCACCGCCCGCCCGCCCGGCTGCTTCAGGTCGAGCGCGATCGCCTGCTTGCCGCAGTTCGGCGCGACGAAGTAGCTGCGCCGGTCGTCGTCGGCGACCTGGCCGCCGATGTAGCGGTTCGGGTCGCCGGGCAGCCCCCTGCCCGGGGTCGACTCGATGCGGATCACGCGCCAGCCGAGCTGGGCGAAGCGCAGCGTCGCGTAGGGCAGCGACAGCGCCTGCTCCAGGCTGACGACGGTGCGGCGTTTCATCACCGCTCAGGCCGGAGGATGTTGGGCACGCTGCGCTTTGCCCAACCTACGCGGACAGGCTTCAGCTGGTAGGTTGGGCAAAGCAACGCGTGCCCAACAAGCCGCGCCGGGTGCAACGTGACCACCGCCGTCACGACCCCGGCTTCGACGCGGCGTCGCCGCCGTGCAACGCGCGGTAGACGTTCTCCGGCGAGAACGGCAGGCGCGTGATCTGCACCCCGGTGGCGTTGTGGATCGCGTTGGCGGTGGCCGCGGCCATGCAGATCGCCGGCGCCTCGCCGACGCCCTTGGCGCCCTGCGGCCCCTCGCCGTCGCGCGACTCGACGAAGTGCAGTTCCATCTCCGGGATCTCCGGCGCGGTGACCAGCTTGTAGTCGCGGAAACCGGGGTTGCGGCAGCGCCCCTCGCGGACGATCAGCTCCTCGGTGGTGCCGTAGCCCTGGCCCATGACGATGCCGCCCTCGATCTGGCCCTCGAGCCCGAGCCGGTTGAGCACCCGGCCGACGTCGTGGGCGCCGGTGACCTTCAGCGTGCGCACGATGCCGGTGTCGGTGTCGACCTCGACCTCGACCACCTGCGTGGCCCAGGCGTAGGCGGCCGAGACGTCGCCCTTGTAACCCTTGTCCTGGTGCACGCTCGGCGGCTCGTAGTAGAAGCTGGTGACCACCAGCTCGGCCTTGTCCTTGAAGTGCAGCGAGCGCAGCAGCTTGTCCAGCGTCATCACCTGGGCGTCACCGTCGCGGCGCACCACCCAGCCGCCGGTCAGGTCGAGCACGGCGGGGTCGAGCCCGGTCAGCGCGGCGGCCGCGTTGAGGATCTTCTCCTTGGCCAGGCGTGCCGCGCCGAGTGCCGAGTTGCCGGCGATGAAGGTGGTGCGGCTGGCATGCACGCCGACGTCCCACGGCGTCACCTCGGTGTCGTTGTTGACCACGGTGACCGCCGTCATCGGCACGCCGAGTTCCTCGCAGACCAGCTGCGCGA
>DATCZX010000437.1:0-4184 GCA_036525695.1 Gammaproteobacteria bacterium
GCCGCTCGCCCAGCGCGAGCGCGGCGAGGATGCCGGCGAAGCGGGAGCCTCCGAGCACCGCCGCGAGGCCGTCGGCGAGGCGCTGGCGCAGCCGCTGCAGGCGCGCCGCCGGGTGCCGCGCCGGACCGAGCCGCGCGTTGCCGGGGCCGTCGCGGACGTAGCCGCTGGCGGCCAGCCCCTGGCGGAACATCCAGCCCGCGTAGTCGAAGCCGCCGGGGTTGCGGAAACCGCGCGGCGGCTTCAGGCGCACGTGCAGCTGCCAGCGGTCGCCGGCGCGCAGCGGCGGGTGGCCGCCGTACCAGGCGAGGCGCAGGCGACCGAGCGGCAGCGCCACGCGCGGGGTGGTCGCCGGGCCCTCCGGGGCGAACTCGAAGCGGGTCACGCGCCCCTCGCGGGAGGGCAGGCTGGCCACCGTGCCGGTGACCACCAGGTCGACCCCGGCATGGGTGGCCGGCAACGCCTGCGCGAGCAGCCCGGCCGCGTGCCAGCTGAACCAGGCGAGACCGAGCCACAGCGCCAGCGGCCAGCCGCGCCGCCGCGCCCACGCGAGCAGCGCGGCCGGCAGCGCCAGCGCAGCGAGCGCCAGCGGCGCCGGCAGCACCGGGGCCTGTTGCAGCAGCAGGGTGCCGGCAGCGAATGCCAGCAGGGTGCCGTTGGCCGGCGCCGGCAGCGCCGGCCGCCGGCACGCGTGCGCGACGTCCATGTCACTCCTCCGGCCTCCGTCCGTGGAAGCCATGCTCACCGGCGAGGCCGGTTGGCCAGGGCTGCGTGGCCAGCGGATGGCCCGCGTCCCGCGGCTGCGGGAACCACGCAGCGCACTAACAGTAGCCGCAGATGGTCTCGCTGCCATCCCCGGCGCCGTCGGACCAGCGCCCTCGCCGGCCCGGGACCCGGCCCGCCGCCGGGCACCCGCTGCCGCCCGGTCGCGGCGCATCCGCAGCGGGAGCACGGCGCTTGCGCCGCACCTTCTGTCAGGCCCGCTCCCGGTCTAGAATCGGACTGTCGTCGGTGGGTCGGTGGTCCACCGTTCGATCACCATAACGAACGAGAGGAGAGGAGCATGGAGACGCCACTGGGCCAGATCCTGCAGAACAAGGGCGCGCACATCCACCGGGTCTCTTCGTCGGCCACGGTCCGCGAGGCGGTGCGCGAGATGAACCAGCACGGTATCGGTTCGCTGATGGTCGTCGACAACGGGCAGACGGTCGGGATCTTCACCGAGCGTGACGTGCTGACCCGGGTCATCGATGCCGGGCGCGACCCCGAGCAGACCCAGGTCGCCGCGGTGATGACCGGGAACCCGGTCTGCGTGCACGAGTCGACCACGATCTCCGAGGCGATGTCGGTGATGAAGGCACGCCGCTTCCGCCACCTGCCGATCACCAGCGAAAGCGGCCAGCTGATCGGCATCCTCTCGATCGGCGACCTGATCGCCTGGCTGGTCGAGGACCGCGAGGCCGAGATCGAGCAGCTGACCAGCTACATCGCTGGCAGCTACTGACCGACCGCGCAAGTCGAGGCCTGCAAACGGGCGCCCGCCGGGTGCCCGCTGGGCCAGACGATGGCACGCCGCCTGATCAAGCGCCTGATGCCGGATCACCGGGTGATCCGCGAGCACCGCCACCTGCAGTGGCTGGGGCGGTTCCTGCACGACCCGGACCTGTGGCACCTGAACCGGCGCTCGGTCGCCGGGGCCTGCTTCGTCGGCCTGTTCTGCGCCTTCATCCCGGTGCCGTTCCAGATGGTGCTGGCCGCCGTCGCGGCGGTCGCGGTGCGCGTCAACCTGCCGATCTCGGTGGTGCTGGTCTGGGTCACCAACCCGCTGACCATGGGACCGATCTTCTTCTTCGCCTACAAGATCGGGACCTGGGTCATGGGGGCCCCGGTGCACATGGCGCTGGAGAACGCCAGCCCGATGACCTGGCTCACCGGCGAGCTGCAGGCGATCTGGCGGCCGTTCCTGCTCGGCTCGCTGATCTGCGGCAGCGTCAGCGGGCTGCTCGGGGCGCTGCTGATGCGGCTCGGCTGGCGCCTGCACGTGATCCAGCGCTGGAAGGAGCGCCGGCGCCGGCGCCTGCACCGCGCCCCGGCCGACTGAACCGCCCGCCCGCCCGCCCCGGCTTGGCCCGGCCTGCGCCTAGGCCGGCTGCAGCACCCCGTCCTCGAGTTGCAGCACGCGCCCCAGGCGGCCGGCCAGCGTCGCGTCGTGGGTGACCACGACCAGGCTGGTGCCGAGGTCGGCGTTGAGCTCGCGCAGCAGCTCGAACACCCGTTCGGCGGTGCGCCGGTCGAGGTTGCCGGTCGGCTCGTCGGCGAGCAGGCAGCCGGGCTCGGTGACCAGCGCCCGGGCCATCGCGGCGCGCTGGCGCTCGCCGCCGGAGAGTTCGCCCGGCTTGTGGCGCAGGCGCGCGCCGAGCCCGACCCGCTCGAGCATCGACGCCGCGCGCCGGCGCGCCTCGCCCGCGCCGGTGCCGCGGATCAGCAGCGGCATCGCCACGTTCTCCTCGGCGCTGAACTCGGGCAGCAGATGGTGGAACTGGTAGACGAAACCGAGGTGGCGGTTGCGGTGGCGGCTGCGCGCGGCGACGCCGAGCGCGGCCGTCTCCTGGCCGGCGACGTGGACCTGGCCCCGGGTCGGGGTGTCGAGCCCGCCGAGCAGGTGCAGCAGCGTGCTCTTGCCGGAGCCCGAGGCGCCGATGATCGCCAGCGACTCGCCGCGCCGCACCTCGAGGTCCACCGCGCGCAGCACCTCGACCCGCAGCCCGCCCTCGGCGAAGGTCCGCCCGAGGCCGCGGCAGGCGAGCACCGGTTCACTCATAGCGCAGCGCCTCGGCCGGCTGCGTGCGCGCGGCACGCCACGCCGGGTAGAGCGTCGCGACCAGGCTCAGCAGCAGCGACATCAGCGTGATCCTGCCGACGTCGTACCACTGCAGGTCGGACGGCAGGTCGCTGATGTAGTAGACGTCGGGCGACAGGAAGCGGATGCCGAACAGCCGCTCGATCGCCGGCACCAGGGTCTCGACGTTGAGCGCCAGCGCGACCCCGCCGGCCAGCCCGAGCAGCGTGCCGATCACGCCGATCAGCGCGCCCTGGACGATGAACACCTGCATCACGCTGCCCGGCGTGGCGCCGAGGGTCTGCAGGATGGCGATGTCGGCCTGCTTGTCGGTCACCGTCATCACCAGCGTGGAGACGATGTTGAACGCGGCGACCGCGACGATCAGCAGCAGGATGATGAACATCACCCGCTTCTCGACCTGGATCGCGCGGAAGAAGTTGGCGTGCTGGCGCGTCCAGTCGCTGACCATGAAGCCGCCGCCGAGGTCGCCGGCGATCTCGCGCACCACCGCCGGGGCGCGGAACAGGTCGACCAGCTTCAGCCGCACGCCGCTGACCGCGCCGTCGAGGCGCAGCAGCTTGGCGGCGTCGTCGAGGTGGACCAGCGCGAGGTTGCGGTCGTACTCGAACATGCCGACCTCGAACACGCCGACCACGGTGAAGCGCTTCAGCCGCGGCAGGATCCCGGCCGGGGTCACCGCCGCCTCGGGGGTGATCACGGTGACCTTGTCGCCGAGGCGCACCCCCAGGTAGCGCGCCAGCTCGCTGCCGAGGACGATGCCGAACTCGCCGCCGACGAGCGCCTCCAGCCGGCCGTCGACCAGCTTCTGCGTCACCACCGAGACCTCGGGCTCGCGTTCCGGCAGCACGCCGCGCAGCAGGCTGCCGCTGACCCGGCCGGCCGCGCTGAGCATCACCTCGCTGTTGATGAACGGTGCCGTGCCGACCACCTCGGGGTGGCGGGCGGCCTGGCGGTCGGCGTCCGCCCAGTCGACCAGGCGGCCGTCGAACGCGCTCAGCGTCGCGTGCGACGCCATGCCGAGGATGCGCTCGCGCAGCTCCTTCTCGAAGCCGTTCATCACCGACAGCACGGTGATCAGCGCGGTGACGCCGAGCGCGATGCCCAGCATCGAGGTCAGCGAGATGAACGAGATGAAGTGGTTGCGGCGCTTGGCGCGGGTGTAGCGCAGGCCGACGTAGACTTCCCAGGGGGCGAACATGGGGCCGGATTAAAGCACAACCGGGGGCCTGCTGCGCGGCCTCCGCCAACACGCACTGTGCGAGTGTGCCGCCCTGCACCGTTGCCTCGCGGGTCGGGCGTCAGCCCGACGGCGCGCCGTGTCGGG
>DATCZX010000438.1:0-2792 GCA_036525695.1 Gammaproteobacteria bacterium
CAACAGGCCGCGCGAGACTGGTCGCTCGCGTTGCTTGTGCTTTTCCCACGCTTCGGTCTGGGCAGCGGCATCAGCGACTTTCTCATCGGCAAAAACGTGCGGGTGGCGGCGCACCATCTTGTCGACGATCGCGGCGACCACGTCGGCGAACGCGAACGCCCCCTGCTCCTCGGCCATGCGGCTGTGGAACACCACCTGGAACAGCAGGTCGCCGAGCTCGTCGCGCAACGCCTCGAGGTCCTCGCGCGCGATCGCGTCGGCGACTTCGTAGGCCTCCTCGATGGTGTAGCGCGCGATGCTGGCGAAGTCCTGCTCGCGGTCCCACGGGCAGCCGCCGTCGGGGTCGCGCAGGCGGGCCATCAGTTCGAGCAGCGGGCGGATCTCGGGCATCGGCGCGGGAGGTGCGTGGCCAGGCGATGCGGCACAGCCTAGCAGAGGCTGCCGGCCGTGTAGTCCTCGGCTTACACGACTATCCGAATCGGCCTACGGCAGATTCCGCGCCGGCCTATACCCGCCGCCCCGCGCTGCCGTTACGCTCTGGTCCCAGTGAAGCCCCGGTACCGCAGCATTCGGGCGGGGACTTCCGCCAGGCCAGGGACGGTTACAACAACAGCCCATCCTCTTCGTCAATGTGGACCCCTCGACCCGCCCGCTGGCGGGTTCTTTTTTGTCCCGGTGCCAGCCGCGCGCTGACGGCGCTCACCAGCCGCGCCGCGCCGGCGGGAAGCGGAAGCCGAAACCGTAGCCGCTGAGGCCGTGGCGGGGCGGCCCGTAGCCGTAGCGCGGGGTGACGACCGCGCCGCGCCCGTAGCGCTCCCCCCAGCCGTGGCGGGGCGGCCGCCTCCAGTCGTTGTGCCGGTAGTCGCGGATCAGCCCGCCGAGCCGGTCGTAGCGCTGCTGCAGGTGCCGGCGCTCGGCGCGGTCGAGCCGCCCGTCGGCGCGCAGCCGCTGCTCGAGCCGCTGCAGCCGCTGGCGTTCCTGCAGCAGCCGCTGCAGCTCGGGGCGCACCAGCTCGCCGGACGCGACCCCGTCGGCGATCCGCTGCTGCTGGCGCTGCTGGCGCGCGTCCAGCGGGTCGTGCCGCGGAGCGGCGATGGCAGGCGTGCTGCACGCGGCGGCGAGCAGCAGGACGAGGGCGGAAACGTTGCGTTGCATGTCGACCTCCGTGGTTGGTTCACGGGGTCGACTCTGCGCCAGGGGGACTGAACCGGTGCTTAACCGCCGGTTCAGCCCGGTTCAGCTTCGCGCGGCCACCTCAGCGCAGCGGCTCGAAGCCGAACTTCTGCCCGCCGACGCTGGCCTCGTACATCAGGCCGCCCTTGGCCAGGGTGAAGATCGCCACGCCGTTGTCGTAGTCGGCGTCGGCCGAGGCGCCGGCGGTCGCCGCGACGGCCGAGGCCTGCGCGCCGAACTCGAAGTTGCCCGAGGTGAAGTCGTCGAGCGCGCTCTTGTCCTTGAAGAAGATGATCTCGCGGTAGGCCTGGCCACCGAGCTGCAGGCCGATGGTCAGCTGGGTCAGGGTCGACTTGCCGATCGGCTTGCCCTGCTGGTAGACCTTGCCGGTGCCGTAGGCGCCGCCGATGCCGATGCCGCCCTTGCCGACGGTCGGGAACACCGCGTAGCCGTGGGCCTTGTCGAAGAACACCTGCAGCTTGGGGTCGGCGTTCTTGAACGCGGCGATCGCCTCGGCGACGTCGGCGTCGGCGACCCCCTGGTTCTCGGGCTGTTCCTTGCTCAGCGGGTTCCAGCCGGCCTGGGCGATGCCGGAGAGCAGCAGCAGGGCGGCCGACAGGGCCACGGTGAACTTACGCATCCTGGTCTACCTCGAGTTGTCTGCGGGGGTCGGGCGGGCTCCATTATAGGCCCTCCCCGGCGGCCCGGGCCGTCCCTCAGTGGGCGTTCGCGGTCAGCCCCCGCAGGTAGGCGATCAGCGCGTCGAGGCGTTCCGGGTCGCGGATCTTCTGCACCGGCATCTTGGTCCCCGGCAGGTAGACGTCCGGGCCGCGCGCGAACAGCTCGCGCAGGGTCTCGCCGTCCCACACCAGGTCGGCCCGGCGCAGCGCGCTGGAGTAGCGGTAGCCGTCGACCGAGCCGGCGCGCCGGCCGAACAGCCCGGCCAGGTGCGGTCCCGAGCGGGCCGGCTCGTCCGGCCCGAGGGCGTGGCAGGCGGCGCACTTGCGGAACATCCGCGGGCCCGGCTCGTCGCTGTCGAGCCACGGTTCCGCGCGCCCCGAGGCCGCCACCGGCGCACCGATGCGGTCGCCGGTCTCGCGGTGCCAGACGCGCAGCGAGGCGTCGGAGCCGGCGGTGACGACGAAGCGGCCGTCGGGGGTGACCCCGAGCGACCACGCCGGGCCGTCGTGCGCCGGCAGGGCACGGCGCAGCGCGCCGCTGGCCAGTTCCCACTCGCGCAGCGTGCCGTCGCGGCCGACGCTGACCAGCGTGCCCCCGGCGTCGGCCAGGGCCAGCCGGTAGATCGGCCCGTCGCTGCCGACGAAGTGCCGCACCGGCTTGCCGGCCGCCAGGTCCCACAACCACAGCGTGCCGTCCAGCGCGGCGCTGACCAGGCGCCCGGGCCCGGCCGGCGCCAGCGCGGTGACCGGCATGCCGTGGCCGATCAGCTCGGCCTGCACCTCGCGGCTGGCGATGTCGTGCAGCAGCACGCGGCCGTCGCGCACGCCGGTCACCAGCACCCCGGGGCTGGCGAAGGCCAGCGCGTCGAAGTTGACCTCGAGGTCCCAGCGGCCGGTCTCGCGCAGCTCCGGGAGCTCCCAGAAGGCGACCGTCTGGTC
>DATCZX010000439.1:0-9579 GCA_036525695.1 Gammaproteobacteria bacterium
AGGGCCGCGGTGGCTGTCGGTGGATCCGCCGCGCTGACCCACCCTGCTTCGTCCGGGCGGTTGTCGGACTGAAGTCCGACCTGCAGGTCCCTGCCCCCCGTAGCTCGGGCTTCAGCCCGACGCGGCGAGCCGCACCAGCACCGCGCTGGCCTCCGTGTACTCGCGCTCGAGCGCCTCGAGCTGCGCGCGCGCCTGCGCGCCGTCAGCGAGCTCGGCGGCCTCCTGCAGCCGCTGGCACAGCGCGCTCAGCGCCTGCGCGCCGAGCACCCCGCAGCTGCCCTTGAAGTGGTGCGCAACCTCGCGCAGCTGGCGGAAGTTGCCGGCGTCGAGGCAGAGGTGCAGCCGGCCGAGGTCGTGCGGCGCCTCGTCGAGGAACGCCTGCACGAACTCCTGCAGCAGGCTGCCGCGCGCTCCGGGGGTCTGCCGCAGGCGCTCGAGCACGCGCGCGTCGAAGCCCGGGGCGGGGTCGCCCGGCGCCGCGGCCAGCGCGTCCTCCAGCGCCAGCGGCCCGGCCGCGCGCGGCACCCACTTGACCAGCTGCGCGCGCAGGTCGTCGGCGGCGATCGGCTTGAGCAGGAAATCGTCCATGCCGCTGGCCAGGCAGCGCTCGCGCGTGCCGCTCATCGCGTCGGCGGTGACCGCGATGATCGGCGTGCGCTCGGCGTCGCCCTCGAGGCGGCGGATCGCCGCGGCCACCGCGAAGCCGTCCATGTCGGGCAGGTGGCAGTCCATCAGCACCGCGTCGTAGCGCCGGTTGTTGACCTGCACCAGCGCCTCGTGGCCGCTGCCGGCGATCTCGACGTCGCAGCCGAGCCCGTCGAGCAGGTAGCCGAACAGCTTGCGGTTCATCTTGTTGTCCTCGACCACCAGCACGCGGACGCCGAGCCGCGCGGCCGGCGCGAGGCCGTCCTCGTCGCCGGCCCGCGGCGGGTCGTCCGGCAGCTGGCCGAGGTCCTGCAGCAGCATGCCGAGCTGGACCCGGGTCACCGGCTTGCGCAGGAAGCCGGCGATGCGCCGGGCGCCGCTCGTGCCCACCTCCGCGGTGTCGTCGGCGACCAGCATCACCACCCGGCCCTGCCGGTCGTCGAGGCCGAGCCCGGCGAGCAGCTGCGGCGACCACTCGCGCTGGTCGATGAACAGCAGGTCGCAGCAAGCGGCCGGCGCCTGCTGCAACTGCGCCTGTGCCGTCCCGGCATCGCGCGCGCGCACCACCTCGAAGCCGGCCGCCTGCAGCAGGCGCGCCAGGTTCTCGGCGACCACCGGGTTGCCCTCGAGCAGCAGCGCGCGACCGGCGCCGGCCAGCGCCGCGGGCGCCGGCGGCTGCCGCGCCGCCTTCGGCAGGCGCAGGTTGAACGAGAACTCGCTGCCCGCGCCCGGCGTGCTGCTCAGTTCCAGGCGGCTCTCGAGCATCTCCAGCAGCTGGCGCGAGATGGTCAGGCCGAGACCGGTGCCGCCGAACTTGCGCGTGACGCTGGTGTCGGCCTGGGTGAACGGCTCGAAGATCGCCGCGCGCTGCTGCGGGTCGATGCCGATGCCGGTGTCGCGCACGCTGAAGCGCAGCACCGTCTCGGCCGCGCTGTCGAGCACCACGTCGAGCAGGACGTCGACGTGGCCGCGCTGGGTGAACTTGACCGCGTTGCTGACCAGGTTGCCGAGCACCTGGCGCAGGCGCATCGCGTCGCCGCAGACCAGCGGCAGCCGCGCCGGCGCCTGGAACGCCAGCTCCACGCCCTTCTCGCGCGCCTCGCCGAGGAACAGGCCGCAGACGTTCTCGACCACGTCGACGGCGTCGAAATCGACGCTGCTGAACTCGAGCTTGCCGGCCTCGATCTTGGAGAAGTCGAGGATGTCGCCGATGACGTCGACCAGGTGCTCGCCGGACTCGATGATGTTGCGGGTGAACTCGCGCTGGCGCGGGGTCAGCGTGGTCTGCAGCAGCAGCCGCGCCATGCCGAGCATGCCGTTCATCGGCGTGCGGATCTCGTGGCTCATGTTGGCCAGGAACTGCGACTTCAGCCGGGTCGCCTCGAGCGCCGCGTCGCGCGCCTCCTTCAGCGCGTCCTCGGTGCGCAGCCGCTCGCTGATGTCGCGCGCCCAGGCGAAGCCGAACTCGCGGCCGTGGTAGTCGATGTACTTGAGGCGGATCTCGACCGGGATGATGCGCCCGTCGCGCGTGCGCAGCACTGTCTTGATGGTCAGGAAGCCGAGGCGCTTCATCTCCTGCCACAGCGCGTTCCAGTTCTCGAGCGGGTAGTTCGGGTCGACGTCGGGCACGCCCATCCGGCGCATCTCGGCATGGCTGTAGCCGAGCACCCGGCAGGTGGTGTCGTTGACGTAGAGGAAGCGCGAGTCGGGGCGCAGCAGGAAGGTGGCGTCGGAGAAGTCCATCACCGCGAAGCTGATCAGGCGCATCTCCTGCTCGCCGCGGTGCAGCGCGAGCCAGCCGAGCAGCGCCAGCAGCAGGCCGCCGCCGCTGAGCAGCCACGGCCACGGCGGCGGCGCGCCGGGCTGCAGCCCCTGGTAGAGGCCGGCGGCGGTCGCGCCCAGCGCCAGGCCGAGGCCGGCGAGCAGGCTGGCGGCCGGGCGGCCGTGGATCGCGAGAGGCAGGGACAGGGTCATCGCACCCTCCGACGCTGGGCCGCGCGGCGCGCGGCGCTCGGTTGCGCCGGGCGGGCCAGGATGGCCCGGCCGGTGGCGGCAGCGATAGCACAGGCGCGGCGCCGCGGGCAAACCGCGGCGCCGCCGGGACGCCGGCTCAGGCGAGCGGCAGGCGCGGGGAGGTGCCGCCGGTGAACAGCGGGCCGAGTTCGAAGCCCTGCACCTGCGCGGCGCGGGTCACCAGGCTGTACTTCAGGTACCAGCCGGCGGCGAGCGCGAGCAGGCCGCCGAGCAGCAGCGCGGCGGGCTGCAGCCCCGGGCTGGCCAGGGCCGCCAGCAGCAGCAGCGCGGGGACCAGGTGACCGGCCAGCTGCAGCGGCAGGTTCAAGCCGTCGAGGACCGCGCGCGTAGCCGGCGGCGCCGCGGCGTCGCCGACCCGGCGCCGGTAGGCGGCCCACAGCAGCGCGCGCACCAGCAGCAGCACCAGCAGCACCGCGGCAGCGCCGGCCCCGCTGCCGAGGCCGAGCGCCGCGAGGATGCCGGCCAGCGCCGCGCCCTCGGTCAGCCCGGTGGCCACGATCAGCCACGGCGTCAGCGGCGCGCGCCACGCCGGGATGCCCTTGGCCGCGTGCAGGATGCGCCCCTGGCAGAACAGGAAGGCGAACCCGGCCAGGCCGGCGAGCCAGAGCATCGCCGCGCTGGCGAACAGCAGCGCCAGCACGCCGAGCAGGAACAGCGCCGTGGCCACCACCGCTTCGCGCGTCATCCACGAGGTGTGCGGGTGGAAGAACACGTTCAGCGCGCGCAGCGGGCGGCCGAGCTCGGCCCAGACCAGGCTGAGCCCGAGGCCGACCAGCAGCAGCGCCGGCAGCAGCAGCGCCGGCGACGCCAGTCCGCCGACACCGAGCGCGCCGACGAACAGCAGCCCGCTGCCCGCGCCGCCGAAGACGAAGTTGCCGGCTGCACGCCAGTCCCAGTTGGTCTGCAAGCGAGTACCGAAGCGCGCCATGTCAGTTCCCCCAGAGGTAGTAGAAGCCGGGCTCGGTGCCGAGCTGCTCGTGCATGCGGAAGTGCCGGTTCTCCGCCAGCAGCCGGCTGACGTTGCTCTGCGGGTCCTCGAGGTCGCCGAACTGCAGCGCGTTGGCGATGCAGGCGTTGACGCAGGCCGGCGACGCCTCCGGGTCGACCCCGGGGGTCAGACCGCGCGCGGTGCCGGCGTCGATGCGGTCGGCGCAGAAGGTGCACTTCTGCGCCACGCCGAGCCGCCGCTCGTCGAAGCCCGCGTCCTCCTGCGCGGTCGCGCGGCCCTCGCCGTAGGCGTCGGTGCGCCGCTCGACCTTGTAGCGCGCCTGGTACGGGCAGGCGACCGCGCAGTAGGCGCAGCCGATGCACAGGTCGTAGTCGATGGTGACGATGCCGTCGGCGCGCTGGCCGGTGGCGGTCGACGGGCAGACGTGCATGCAGGGCGGGTCGGCGCAGTGCATGCAGCCGACCGGCATGAACACCCGGTGCACCTCCGGGTAGTCGCCGTACTCGACGTCGAGCACCTTGCGCCACTGCACCCCGGGCGGGGTCGCGTTGGTGTGCTTGCACGCCGCGGTGCAGGTCTGGCAGCCGACGCAGCGGCGCAGGTCCGCGACCATCACGTAACGGGTCATGCGGCACCTCCGACACGCTCGATGCTGACGCGGACCGCGTCGACCGACGAGCCGGTGCCGTCGACCAGGTCCATGGTCATCGGCACCAGGTCGTTCAGGCTCGGCATCTTGAACTCCTTGGCGTACGGGGTCTTCCAGTGGCCGAACTGGCCGACCATGACGATCACGTCGGGGCGGCAGCCCTGGCGCGGGAACGCCCGCCCCTCGGTGGTGCCGACCGGCGAGGTGACGCGGATGGTGTCACCCTCGGCGATCCCGAGCCGCTGCGCGGTGCCGGCGTTGAGCATGATGCCGCTGTGCCCGGCGACGTTCTCCGCCACCTCGCGCATCAGCTGGATGCCGACGTTGCCGCCCCAGGCGTACTGCATGCTGCGCGCGGTCAGCAGCCAGAACGGGTAGTCGTCGATCTTGACCTTGAAGTTGCGCTCGTAGGCGTCGCCCCACAGCTTGTTCAGGTCCTTCCACACCGGGAACGGCTCGTACTCGGCGACCTGCTGGTCCCACCAGTGGATGTTGCTCTCGTGCAGCCGGTGTTCGAGCTGGTGGCCGATGCGCATCAGCCGCTCCTGGTACGGCAGCTCGTAGCGCAGCCCCTGGTCCTCCATGCGCGGGTGCAGGTACCAGTTCAGGTGCGGGAACGGGCGCAGGCGGAAGCCGTGCTCCTTGTACCAGTCGAGGCCCTCGGCGGACTTGCCGCCGGTGACGTCGAAGCTGGCCGCCTTGCACACCGCGTCCCAGATCGCCTCCGTGCTGTGCGGCTGGGCCGGGTCGAGCGCGAAGTCGTAGGCCTCGGTCTTCAGCGGGATGCCGCACACCCCGAAGTTGACCATGTTGTTGAACTCCTCGAGCATCCCGGCGCGGCCCGCCAGCTCGGTGGCGATCCACGAGAAGTCGCGCGCGTCGCCCTGCGGCGCGACGATCGGCTGGCGCAGGATCCAGCCCTCGGTGTCCCACATCTGCTCGAAGTAGTGGGTGCCGCCGAGGCGCAGCAGCTGCGTCCCCTCGAGGTCGGTGCAGTCGGGCAGCAGGATGTCGGCGAAGTGGCTGGTCTCGTCCATCGTGTAGACGAACGACACCTGGAACGGGAACTGCGCGATGGTCTCGCCCATCCGCGAGGTCTCGGAGAACGAGATCAGCGGGTTGCAGCGGTAGACGAACCAGATCTCCGGCGGCTTGACCTTGGGCCAGGTCTCCGCGCCGCGCCCCTGCAGGCGCATCCAGGCGATCGAGGTCGAGCCGAGCGGCTGCGCGTAGAGCCCGTTGCCGGTGGCCGGGATCAGCGTGCTGTGGCCGTGGCGCACCTCGGGCTGCGCCTTCCAGTGCTCCTTGTCGGTCGGGTGGAACGGGTGGTCCATGAAGCCGTCGGGACCCGGCACGCAGGAGGCCATGCGGTCGTACTCCGGGCCGACCACCAGCGTGGTCGAGCCGAGCAGGCCGCCGGGCACCTCGAGCGCGCCGACCAGGGTCTGCAGCACGGTGCGCGCCCACACGCACTCGTACGAGCCCCAGCCGTTGTTGACCGACTTGCCGAGCATCACCGCGACCGGGCGCAGCGGCATCTCGCGCCCGGAGACCACCGTGGTGGCGCCGACCTGCGCCTCCTTCAGGTAGGTGTCGGCGACGCGGCGGATGGTCGCCGCCGGCACGTCGGTGATCCCCGCGGCCCACTCCGGGGTCTGTTCGGCGCTGCGCTCGAGCAGCAGCTGGTGCGCCGGCTTCACGCTGACCGCGGCGTGCTCCCAGGACTGGCCGTCGGCGCCGTCCTCGACCCCGGAGGCGCTGAAGGTGCCGCTCAGCGCCGGGTCGCAGCCGGGGGTGTCGAACGGCACCGCGGCGCTGCTCTCCAGGTCCCACAGCAGCGGCTTGCGCGTGGCCGGGTCGCGCAGGTAGTAGCCGTTCGGCGCGACCAGGTACGGGGCCGCGGTGCGCTGCTTCAGGAACGGCACGTCGAGTTCGTTCTCCGCGTGCTCGTGCAGCAGCACGTGGATCATCGCGAACAGGAACGCCGAGTCGGTCTTCGGCTTGATCGGCACCCACTCGCTGGCGCTGGCGCCGGTCACCGACAGGTGCGGCTCGATCTGCACGCGCTTGAGCCCGCGCACCCGCGCGTCGGCCTGGCGGCGCACGCTGGTGACGCCGCCGGAGGCGTCGATGTTGTTGCCGAAGGCGACGATGTAGTTGCACAGCGGCGTGTCCGGCAGCACGGTGAACGCGCGGTGCCACTGCTCGCCGTACATGTGCTCGGCGTGGTAGCACTTGACCGTGCCGCCGGCGCCGAGGCTCAGGTCGACCGGCCCCCAGGCGGCGAACAGCGCCGGGAACGCCCCCATGTAGCAGATCGGCGTGCCCGCGCCGCCGGTCGAGAAGGCGAACTTCGGGTTGCCGTTCTCGTCCATCAGGCCGGCCTCGCGCACCGCCCTCATCTTCGCGCCGACGGTGTCGAGCGCCTCCTCCCAGCTGATCTCGACCCAGCCCGGGTCCTCGTCCCGCCCCTTCTTCGGGTTGGTCCGCTTCATCGGCTTGAGGATGCGGTTCGGGTTGTAGAGCTTCTGGATCAGCCCGTAGGGCTTCACGCAGACCTTGCCGTCGGCCGGGTGACACCCCTTGCCGGCGAAGTTCGGCTCGACCCGCGTCGCCACCCCGTCGACCACCTCGACGGTGAGCATGTCGGGTCCGTTGACGCACTGGTAGCAGTAGGTCGGCACCTTCCTGCTCTGCACGGCAGGCTCGGCCATGATCCTCCTCCTTCGTCCAGGGTTGTTTTGGTCCGACGGTGTCGGCCCCGCGTCGGGCGCGGCGGCGGCACCCCCGCCTGGCCGGGCGGTGCCGTGATGGCGTGACGCGGAGCCCGCGCGGAGCCCTTGTCACGATTTCGCTATAAAATTGCACGGTAATTTACCTATGTCAATAAGCGGCATATCGTCGTTCGGTGCCGCGCCCCACGGGCCCGGCGACGGCGCCCGAATTGACACCCCCCCGACCGTCCGGCATCCTCCGGTCGGGATCCGGCCGAGATCGGTCTCGCCCCCTTTCCAGCCTGCAGAAACAACGAGGTAGACGTGAGCGACCTGGTCACAGCGCAACCCGGGCAGCGCCTGCTGCTGACCGGTAACGAGGCCGTCGCGCGCGGCGTCTGGGAGGCCGGCGCGGCGGTCGCGGCCGCCTACCCGGGCACCCCCTCGACCGAGATCCTCGAGCAGCTCGGGCGCTTTCCCGGGCTGCACGCCGAGTGGTCGGTCAACGAGAAGGTCGCGCTCGAGGTCGCCATCGGCGCCAGCCTGACCGGCGCGCGCGGTTTCGCCGCGATGAAGCAGGTCGGCCTCAACGTCGCCGCCGACCCGCTGATGAGCCAGACCCTGGCCGGGGTGATCGGCGGGCTGGTGATCGCGGTCGCCGACGACATCGGCATCTCCTCGTCGCAAAACGAGCAGGACTCACGCTACTGGGGCCGCTTCGGCCACCTGCCGGTGTTCGAGCCGGCCGACGCGCAGGAGGCGCTGGCGATGGTCAGGGAGGCATTCGCGCTCTCCGAGCAGTTCGAGACCCCGGTGCTGCTGCGCCTGACCACGCGCGTCTGCCACGTCAAGAACCCGGTCACCGTCGGCGCCCGCGAGAGTCACCCGGCGAGCGGCTTCCACTTCGACGCCAACCGCTGGGTGATGACCCCGGCGACCGCCAAGCGGCGGCTGCCCGGCTACCACGCCCGCGACGTCGCGCTGCGCGCGGCGAGCGAGGCGCACCCGCTGAACGCGGTGCACGACGGCCCCGACCGGCGCGTCGGCTTCGTCACCTCCGGCCCGGCCTACATGCACGTGCGCGAGGCCTTCCCCGACGCGCCGATCCTGAAGCTGGGCCTCGGCACGCCGGCACCGCTGGAGAAGATCCGGGCCTTCGCCGCCACGGTCGACACGCTGGTGATCGCCGAGGAGGTCGAGCCGCTGCTCGAGACCGAGGCGCGCGCCGCCGGCATCGCCTGCCGCGGCAAGGACCTGCTGCCGCGGATGGGCGAACTGACCCCCGACGTGCTGCTGCCGGCGCTGGCACCGCTGCTCGGCGGCGACGCCCCGGCGCCCGCCGCCGCGCGCCCGGCGCCGGCGCCGAATCCCGGCGTGTTCCCGCGGCCGCCGACGATGTGCCCCGGCTGCCCGCACCTCGGCCTGTCGGTGTGCCTGTCGCGGCTGCGCAAGAACCTGACCATCCCCGGCGACATCGGCTGCTACGCGCTGGCCTACGGGCCGCCGTGGAACGCGCTGGACACGGCGATCTGCATGGGCTCGTCGATGGGCATCGCGCTCGGCGTCGACAAGGCGCGCGGCGACAGCGACCCGAACCGGCGCATCGTCGCGGTGATCGGCGACTCGACCTTCCTGCACACCGGCATGCCCGGGCTGCTGAACATCGTCTACAACGGCGGCAACGTCACCGTGGTGATCGCCGACAACCGCGCCGTCGGCATGACCGGCGGCCAGGACCACCCGGCCTCGGGCCGCGACCTGCGCGGCGAGCCGGCGCCGTCGGTCGACTTCGCCAAGCTGGTCGAGGCGCTCGGGGTGAAGCCGGAGCGCATCCACCTGGTCGACCCGTACCAGCTGCCGGTGCTGTTCCGCACCCTGCGCGAGGAGAGCAAGGTGCCGGAGCCGTCGGTGATCATCACCAACCAGCCCTGCGTGCTGATCGACCAGTTCACCCCGCGCAGGCCGTACCGCGTGGTCGCCGACGCCTGCACCGGCTGCGGCAACTGCCTCGACGTCGGCTGCCCGGTGATCTCGGTGACCCGGCGCGAGATGGCGGTGAAGCCGAACGGCCAGGAGAAGGAGCTGTTCTTCGTCGCCATCGACTCGAGCCTGTGCACCGGCTGCGACCTCTGCGCCGGCACCTGCGGCCCCGACGCCATCGTCCACGTCGAGCAGCAGCTGCCGCGCATGGTCGCCGCACCCGCGGGCGCCTGACCGCGGTGCCATCGATCGACCAGGTGCGCACCTGGCTCGCCGGGCACGGCGTCGCGGTGCTCGAGTTCGAGGTACCGACACCGACCAGCGAGACCGCCGCGGCCGCGGTCGGCTGCGCGGTCGGGCAGATCGCCAAGACGCTGCTGTTCCGCGTCGGCGAGAAACACGTCGCGGTGATCGCCGCCGGTGACGCCCGGGTCCAGCAGGCGCGCCTGAAACAGGCCACCGGGTTCCCCGGCAAGGTGAAGATGGCCTCCACGGAGGAGGTCGTGGCACGGACCGGCTACGCACCGGGAGGCGTCTGCCCATTCCTGCTGCCAGACGCCCTGCCCCGGCTGATCGATGCCTCGCTGAAGCGGTTCGACGTCGTCTAC
>DATCZX010000440.1:0-4266 GCA_036525695.1 Gammaproteobacteria bacterium
CGAGCTGTGCCGCGGACGCGTGCAGCTGCTGGCCCGCCACGGGCTGCTGCAGCCGGCCGCGACCGGCTGAGCGCCCGGCCGGCAGCGCCGCGTGGCACACTGCGGGCGCCCGGCGACAGACGAGGAACGCGAGATGGCAGACAAGCACGGCACCCCCCTGTTCGGCCACCTGCGCCGGCACCTGCTGGCCGGCCTGCTGACCGTGGTCCCGCTGTGGATCACCTGGCTGGTGCTGCGCTTCATCTTCGAGCAGCTGTCGCGCTACGGCACGCCGTGGGTCCGCGCGCTGGCGGAGACGCTGCACTACAGCCAGCCGACGCTGGCCGGCTGGCTGCTGGAGCCGCTGCTGCAGTCGCTGCTCGCGGTGCTGCTGATCCTGCTCGCGCTGACGCTGCTCGGCTGGCTGGCGACACGCATCGTCGGGGCGCGCGTGCTCTCCGCGTTCGACGCGCTGATGAACCGCATCCCGCTGGTGCAGACCCTCTACGGCGGCGTGCGCAAGCTGGTCGCCGCCGTGCAGCAGAAGCCGGACCAGGTGCAGCGCGTGGTGCTGATCCCGTTCCCGACCCCGGAGATGAAGACCGTCGGTTTCGTCACCCGGGTGCTGCGCGACGCCGACACCGGTCGCGAGCTGGCCGCGGTCTACGTGCCGACGACGCCGAACCCGACCTCGGGCTACCTCGAGATCGTGCCGCTCGAGCACGTGGTGTCGACCGACTGGACGGTCGACGAGGCGATGAGCTTCATCATCTCCGGCGGCGCGGTGGCACCGGAGCGGATCAACTTCTCGAACCCCGCGCCGCCTCCGCGCTGAAGCGGGGCCGTCACCCGCCCCACGGCAGCGGCGCAGCGCGGAACGCCTGCCAGCGCTCCGCGAAGCCGGCGGCCAGCGCCTGGTACTCGCGGCTGCGCCAGCCGACCACGCCGGCCGCGTAGCGCCGCAGCTCGCCGTCGTCGGCCGTCCCCACCACGCGCTCGACCAGCGCCGGGCTCACCGCGCAGTCGTGCATCACCCCGAGCAGGTCCTGCAGCTGCTTCAGCGCGGCGATGAACGGCTCCATGTCAGTGAACAGGCCGCGGAAGAACTCGGCCAGGTAGCGCAGCTTCTTGCACTCGATGCGCAGCCGGTGCATCGCCGCCGGGTCGGCGGGGTCGACCGCGTCGCCGCAGGCGGCCACCTGCCCGAGCTGCCGCTGCAGCAGCTCCGCGGCGAAGCCCTCGACCGGCAGCCGCAGGCGCTGGCGGCGCGGCCGCGCCCGCACGGCGCGCTCCCACTCGCGCGCCGCGACCCAGCCCGGGAACCCGGCCTTGAAGTCCGCGTAGTCGCTCCCGTCGAGCATCGCCAGGACCGCGCCCTGGGCGTCGGCGCGGGCCCGGGCAACGGCGGCGCCGAAGGCCGCCGCGCCCGGCAACGGCAGGTGTTCGGCGAGCGGCGCGAGCACCTCGTCGCGCAGCACGTCGAGGTCGCGCGCCGTACCGAGCGCGCCGGCCAGCTCGCGCATGCGCTGGCGCCACGCCCGGGTCGCGCGCTTCGGCACCGCCACGCCGAAGGTGCTGCAGGCCGAGCGCAGGCGGCGCAGCGACACCCGGACCTGGTGCACCCCCTCCGGGTCCGCGCCCTCCCGGGCCGCCGGCTCCCACGCCTGCAGCCGGGCGAAGTTGTGCGCGAGCACGGTGGCGAAGGCGACACTGACCGTCTGTCCGTGTCGCACCGGTTCGTCGGGCCAGATGACCTTGCCCATCGCCTGCCTCCCTGCCGTCGCGGCCGCTCCGTGACCCGATCACGCAACACGCCGCACGCGCCTGCTTCCTATACTGTTATTAGCCGATGCGGCCGCTGCCGGCTGGCCGCGCCCGGAGGTCGACATGGACGAACCGACCCTGCCCAGTGCCGAGACCCTGATCAACCGCGAGCTCTCCTGGCTCGATTTCGCCCGTCGCGTGGTCGCCCTGGCCGCCGACCCCGGGCAGCCGCTGATGGAGCGGGTCAAGTTCGCCGGGATCATGGGCTCGATCTACGACGAGTTCGTGATGAAACGGATTGGCGGGCTGCGCCAGAAGCTGGCCCGCGAGGCGGGCAACCCGTCCCCCGACGGCCTGACCCCGCAGCAGCAGCTGGAGGCGTGCCGCAGCGACCTCGCGCAGCAGGAGAGCCGCCTCGCCGAGCTGGTGCTGGACGAGCTGCTGCCGGCGCTGGCCGCCGCCGGCACCCCGCTGCGCGAGTACGCCGACCTCGATCCGGACGCACGCGAGGCGCTGCGCGCCCACTTCAAGGCCGAGATCGAGCCGAGCCTGACCCCGCTGGCGGTCGACGTCAGCCACCCGTTCCCGTTCATCAGCAACCTCGGCCTGAACCTCGCGCTGCAGGTGACCGACCCGGACCACCGCGTGCGCTTCGTCCGGCTGAAGGTGCCGACCCACGGCCAGCGCTGGGTGCCGGTGCCGGGCGGCAGCGGCTGTGTCGCGCTGGAGGCGGTGATCCTGCACAACCTCGACCAGCTGTTCCCCGCCGCGCTGGCGCTCGCCGGCTACCCGTTCCGGGTGATCCGCGGCGCCAAGGACAGCCCGTACGACCAGGGCGACCCGGGCCCCGACGCCTCGCCCGGCGAACTGCTGGCGATGGTGACCCGCGAGCTCGAGGCGCGCCGCTACGCCGGCGTGGTCCGCCTGCAGGTGGCCACGGCGATGCCGGCGGCGCTGCGCGGCTGGCTCGCCGCGCGCCTCGAGCTGACCGACCCCGCGGATGTCGTCGCGCTGCCCGGTCCGCTGGCGCTGGGCGAGTTGATGGGCTTTCCCGGGCCGAGCGCGCCGGCGCTGCACGACCCGCCGCACACCCCGGCGCTGCACCCGCGCTGCGCCGCCCTGTCGAGCCGCGAACCGCAGCAGCTGTTCGCCGAGCTGCGCCGCGGCGACCTGCTGGTGCACCACCCGTACCAGTCGTTCGACCGCTCGGTGCTGCTGTTCCTCGAGGCCGCCGCGCGCGACCCGCAGGTGGTCGCGATCAAGCTGACCATCTACCGCATCTCGGCGCGCGCGCCGGTGGTCGAGAAGCTGCTCGAGGCGGTGCGCAGCGGCAAGCAGGTGGCGGTGCTGGTGGAGATCACCGCGCGCTTCGACGAGGCGCCGAACATGCGCTGGGCGCGGCTGCTCGAGCGCGAGGGGGTGCACGTGGTCTACGGCATGGAGCAGCTGAAGACCCATGCCAAGCTGTCGCTGGTGGTGCGCCGCGAGGGGGCGAACATGCGCTACTACTGCCACCTAGGCACCGGCAACTACCACGACGGCACCGCGCGGCTGTACGAGGATTTCGGCCTGCTGACCGCCGACCCGGCGCTGTGCGGCGACGTCGCCAACCTGTTCAACGAGCTGACCGGGGCGACGCCTTACGACCGCTACCAGCGGCTGCTGGTCGCGCCGCGCTACCTGCGCGAGCGCTTCACCGCGCTGATCCGCCGCGAGGCCGAGCACGCGCTTGCCGGGCGGCCGTGCGGGATCCGCGCGAAGATGAACCAGCTGCAGGACCCGGTGCTGATCGGCGAGCTGTACGCGGCCAGCCAGGCCGGGGTGCCGGTCGAGCTCAACGTGCGCGGCCTGTGCTGCCTGCGCGCCGGGGTCCCCGGACTCAGCGACAACATCCGGGTGTTCTCGGTGGTCGGCCGCTTCCTCGAGCACAGCCGCGTCTACCGCTTCGAGAACGGCGGCCAGCCGGAGTTCTACCTCGGCTCGGCCGACTGGATGACGCGCAACCTCGACCGCCGCGTCGAGCAGATCTTCCCGGTGCTCGACCAGGGCGTCGCCGGCGAGCTCGACGCGATCCTCGCGCTCTACGCCGAGGACAACGCCAGCGCCTGGGACATGCAGCCCGACGGCAGCTACCGCAAGCGCTGTCCGGCCGCCGGCGAACCGCCGCGGGTGGTCCAGGAACGGCTGATCGAGCGCGCTGCGCAGCAGCTGCGTGGCACCCTGCCGGCGACGCAGGACGCGCTGCCGGAGCGCCCCGTGCGGCAGCCGCAAACCAGCACCTAGCCGAGCCGGTCGCGGCAGCGGCACCCCGCCAGCTGGCCCATCGCCGGCACCATCGGCTACCCTGTGCCGCCCAGCCTCGCCCCGGAGAGCGACCCGGATGCCCGCTGCCTCACTGCGCTACGCCGCCCCCGACTGCGACCGCTTCACCCCCGAGATCGAGGTGATCGCCGAACGCCTGCCGCTGGATGGCGCGCGCGTGCTCGAACTCGGCTGCGGCGCCGCGGCGATGACCCGCGCGCT
>DATCZX010000441.1:0-6748 GCA_036525695.1 Gammaproteobacteria bacterium
GGGGCCGCGGCGGCGGCGCCGACCTCGCTGTCGATCACCACCCTGGCCTGGCGGTCGACCCCCACCAGCAGGCGTGCGACGCTGCCCTCGAGATCCCCCGGCTGCGCGGTCGCGTTGCCGCTCTGCGACAGCCGCGCACCGACGCTGACCTCGCTGAACCCGGAGAGGCGGAACTGCGGCGCCATCGCCGACGAGTCGTCGAGGGTCACCGTCACCGGCAGCGCGCTGCCGACCTGGCGCACGATCGCCAGCGGCATCCGCGGCCCCTGCAGCGCGCGCGCGAAGACGTACAGCGTGGCCCCCGGCGGCAGCCGGCCGGCCAGTTCCGGCGCCAGCTCGACGGTCACCTCGATCGCGGCGTCCGCGGCGGACGGGGCGTCGCCGGGGGCGGCGACGGCCGCTGCCGGGGCGCCACCCGCCTGGGCACGCGCCTGGGCCAGGTAGTCGTCGAGCAGCTCGCGGTTCGGGTGCCCGGCCGGGATCACCGCGGTCAGCCGCTGCCAGTGGTCGACCGCGGCGGGGAAGTCGCGCGCCTGGAACGCGGCGATGCCGGCGAGCCACAGCGCCTTCTCGTGGTTAGGCCGCAGCGCGAGCACGCGCTGGACCAGTTCCAGCGGGTCGCCGACCAGCTGGCCGTCGCTGGCCATCGCCAGTGCCTCGGCGAGGTCGGCCATCACGTCCGGCTCCTCGCCGGCCAGCCGGTAGGCCTGGGAGAAGGCCTGCGCGGCATCCGGGAAGCGCTGGATCGCCAGCAGCGAGCGGCCCAGCATCAGCCACCCCTCGAGGTTGTCCGGCTGCTGGGCCAGCCGCGCGGCGAGCTGCTCGACCATGCCGTCGACGTTGGCCATGTCGTGCGCCTGCTGCTCGGTCCTGGCCAGCTCGGCCTGGCCGGCCTCGGTCAGCAGGTGGGACTGGCCGAGCTGCAGGTACATGCCGACCGCCAGCAGCGGCACCAGCACGCCGACCAGCGGCGCGGCCAGGCGCCCGCGCACCGCCGGCTGGGCGGCGTCCTCGGCCGGGTTGACCTCGTCGAGCAGTTCGCGCTGCAGCTCGTGGCGGGCGTTCTCGAACTGGGCCGCGCTCAGCGTGCCCTCGGCGCGCTCGGCCTCGAACTCGGCGAGCTGGTCGCGGAACAGGGCGATGTTCAGCGCGTCGCGCTGCACGCCGTCGCTGCGGCCGCCGCCGGTCAGCGCGGGCAGCAGCAGGGCGAGTGCCACGAGCAGCATCGCCGCTGCCAGGAGCCAGAACAGGAGGGTCATGGGCGTGGGTCTTTCGCGGGGTCGTGCAACAGGGTATCGAGCCGGGCCTGCTCCTCGGCGCTCAGCGCCTGCCCGCCGTCCGCGGTGGCCACCCGCGCGCGGATGAAGCGGATCAGGAAGAACAGCCCGAGCACGATCAGCAGGAACGGGCCGGCCCAGAGCAGCGCCGTGGTCGTGGTCACCGGCGGCTTGTAGAGGACGAAATCGCCGTAGCGGTCGACCAGGAAGCCGACGATCTGCGGGTCGCTCTGCCCGGCCTTGATCATCTCGTAGACCTCGCGGCGCAGGTCCTGGGCCAGCTCGGCGTTGGAATCACCGATCGACTGGTTCTGGCACACCAGGCAGCGCAGCTGGCCGGAGAGCGTCTTGAAGCGCGCCTCCTGCTCGGGCGAGTCGAAGGTGAAGCTCTCGATCGCCGCCGCGGCCGGCAGCGCGACGGCGAGCAGCAGCGACAGCAGCAGCGCGCGCAGCGGCAGGCGGCTCATCCCGGCTCTCCGCGCAGCTGGGCCAGCAGCGGCACGAACTTGCGCTGCCACACCTCGGCGGTCACCGGGCCGGGGAAGCGCATGCGGATCTTGCCCTGCTTGTCGACGACGAAGGTCTCCGGCACGCCGTAGACGCCCCAGTCGATCCCCACCCGGCCCTCGCGGTCGAAGGCGCTGGCGACGTAGGGGTCGCCCAGCTGCTGCAGCCAGCGCAGCGCGTCGGCGCGCTCGTCCTTGTAGTTGAGCCCGTAGATCGGGATCTCGTTGCGGCGCGCCAGCTCCATGAAGAACGGGTGCTCGACCCGGCAGGAGACGCACCAGCTGGCCCAGACGTTGAACAGCGACACCTGGCCGACGAAGTTCGGCGTGCCGACGGTCTGCTCCGGGCGGTGCAGGTCCGGCAGCGAGAAGCTCGGTGCCGGCTTGTCGAGCAGCGCGGACGGCAGCTCGCGCGGGTTGTAGTCGCCGCTGTTCATCTGCTGCAGCACGAACCAGAACAGCCCGGCGAGGGCCATGAACAGCCCGAGCGGGATCAGGAAGCGGGTCTTCACGCGCTCAGCCCTCCGCCCGCAGCGTCGCCCCGCTGACCGCCGCTGGCGCACCCTGCGGCTGCTTGACCGCCAGCCGGTAGCGGCGGTCGGAGGCGGCGACGATGCCGCCGATCCCCATCAGCAGCGCGCCGAGCCAGAGCCAGGCGATGAACGGCTTGTGGTAGACGCGCACCGCCCAGGCGCCGTCGCCGAGCGGCTCGCCCATCGCCACGTAGAGGTCGCGGAACAGGCCGCCGTCGATCCCGGCCTCGGTCATCGGCATGGTCTGCACGCGGTAGATGCGCTTCTCCGGGTTCAGCTTCGCCACCTCGATGCCGCCGCCGTCGGTGACGGTGAAGTGGCCGAAGCTCGAGTCGTAGTTCGGTCCCGCCACCTGGTCGATGCCGTCGAAGGTGAAGGTGAAGCCGGAGAGCTCGAGGCGGTCACCGGGGGCCATGCGCACGTCGCGCTCGATGCTGTAGGCGCTGGTCAGCGTGACGCCGACCACCACCACCGCGAGGCCGGTGTGGGCCGTGGTCATGCCCCAGTAGCTGCGCGGCACGCCGCGCAGGCCCTGCGCGCTGCGCAGGCGGCGGCCGAGGTCGACGGCGATGCCACCGACCACCCACAGCGCGAGGCTGACGCCGAGGCCGACGCCGGGCGTGACCGTGCCGTAGGCGACCAGCGGCAGCAGGATCCCGGCCAGCACGCTGACCACCAGCACGTAGCGGAAGCGGCGCACCTGGGTGGCGACGTCGTCCTGCTTCCAGCGCATCTGCGGGCCGAAGCCGAGGATGAACAGCAGCGGCGCCATCAGCGGCACGAACACCGCGTTGAAGTACGGCGGGCCGACCGAGATCTTGCCCAGCGCGAAGGCGTCGAGGACCAGCGGGTAGAGGGTGCCGAGCAGCACCGCGCCCATCGCCACCACCAGCAGCACGTTGCCCGACAGCATCACCGTCTCGCGCGACACCAGCTGGAAGTGCCCGGTGCTCTTCACCGACGGCGCGCGCCAGGCGTACAGCGCCAGCGAGCCGCCGATCACCAGCAGCAGGAAGGCGAGGATGAACACGCCGCGCGCCGGGTCGCTGGCGAAGGCGTGCACCGAGGTGAGCACGCCGGAGCGCACCAGGAAGGTGCCGAGCAGGCTCAGCGAGAAGGCGAAGATCGCCAGCAGCACGGTCCAGTTCTTGAACGTGTTGCGCTTCTCGGAGACCGCCAGCGAGTGGATCAGCGCGGTGCCGACCAGCCAGGGCATGAACGAGGCGTTCTCGACCGGGTCCCAGAACCACCAGCCGCCCCAGCCGAGCTCGTAGTAGGCCCACCACGAGCCGAGCGCGATGCCGAAGGTCATGAACACCCAGGCGACGATGGTCCACGGCCGCGACCAGCGCGCCCAGGTGGCGTCGAGGCGCCCCTCGATCAGCGCGGCGATGGCGAAGGCGAAGGCGACCGAGAAGCCGACGTAGCCCATGTAGAGCATCGGCGGGTGGAAGATCAGGCCGGGATCCTGCAGCAGCGGGTTCAGGTCGCGGCCGTCCAGCGCCGGCGGCACCAGGCGGTCGAACGGGTTCGAGGTCAGCAGCATGAACAGCAGGAAGCCGATGCTGACCATCCCCATCACCGCGATCACCCGGGCCACCATGTCGTCGGGCAGGCGGCGGCTGAACAGCGCCACGGCGAAGGTCCAGCCGCCGAGGATCAGCCCCCACAGCAGCAGCGAGCCCTCGTGGCCGCCCCACACCGCCGAGATGCGGAACTCCAGCGGCAGCGCCGAGTTCGAGTTCTGCGCCACGTAGGCGACCGAGAAGTCGTTGTCGACGAAGCTCCAGACCAGCGCGGCGAAGGCCAGCGTCAGGAACAGCATCTGCGCGCCGGCCGCCGGGCGCGCCAGCGCGACCCAGCCGGGCACCCGCCAGACGGTCCCGGCGAGCGGCACCGTGGCCTGCAGGATGGCGACGCAGAGCGCCAGGATCAGCGCGAAATGGCCGAGTTCGGGGATCATCTGGGGGGTACCTCGCTCAGTAGCCGCTGGGGGCGTCGCTCTTGGCCTGCTTGTCGACGCCCATCTTGCTGGCCTTGTCCAGCGCGTCCTGCACCTCGGGGGGCATGTAGGACTCGTCGTGCTTGGCCAGCACCTCCTCCGCGTAGAACACCCCGTCCGCGCCGAGCTTGCCGCGCGCGACCACCCCCTGCCCCTCGCCGAACAGGTCGGGCAGGATGCCGGTGTAGCTGACGGTGACGCTCTGCGCGGTGTCGGTGACGACGAAGTTGACCGTCAGGTCGCCGCTCTTCCGCGCCAGGCTGCCCGCGGTGACCATGCCACCGATGCGGAACACCTTGTCCTTGGGGGCCTCCCCGGCCAGCACCTGGGTCGGGCTGAAGAAGTAGGCGATGTTGCTCTGCAGGGCGCTCAGCGCGAGCGCGGCCGCGACGGCCACCCCGGCGATGGCGATGGCGACGAACGCCAGTCGCTTGTGCCTAGCCTTCATTTGGATACCTCGGCTTCATGCATACGCTTCAATCGACCAAGGCGGGCCAGAATGGTTCGCCGGCGGCGGCGCAAACCGACGATTTCCGCCGCCAGCAGCAGCACGCCCATGCCGTAGCAGCTCCAGACGTAGAAGGCGTAGCCGCCCTGGGCGAGGAACTCGCTCATGCCCCGCCCTCCCTGGCCAGCTGCTCGTTGACCCAGGTGGTGTCGGCCTCGCGCAGCAGGATGATGTTCCGCACCCGGTGGAACGAGGTGTAGAACGAGTACATCCAGAACGAGAAGGTCAGCGTCAGCATCGCGAACAGGATGTTGCCGTCGATCTGCGACATCGACGAGCGCTGGTGCAGCGCCGCGCACTGGTTCGGGTCGGGGCAGTTGATCGACCAGAAGATCACCGGCACGCAGACCAGGCCGACGATCGCCAGCAGCGCCGAGGCGCGGTCGGCGCGGCGCGCGTCGTCGATCGCCGAGTGCAGCGCCAGGTAGCCGACGTAGAGGAAGAACAGGATCAGCTCGGAGGTCAGCCGCGGGTCCCAGTCCCACCAGGTGCCCCAGCTCGGCCGTCCCCAGAACGACCCGGTGAACAGCGCGAGGAAGGTGAAGATCGCCCCGGTCGGCGCCACCGACACCGCCATCATGTAGGAGAGCCGGGTGTTGAACACCAGGCCGATCGCCGACCACGCGGCGAGCACCACGTAGAGCCACATCGACAGCCAGGCCGAGGCGACGTGGATGAAGATGATCCGGTAGTACTCCTTCTGCGGGTTGCTGCCGCCGAGGCGGTCGGGGGTCTCGAAGAAGCCCCAGTACAGCGCGAGCGCGCCGGTCAGCAGCGCCAGCGCGGCGGACCACGGCGCCAGGCGGCCGGCGAGGCCGTAGAAGGTCGCGGGGGAGGAGAAACGGAACCAGTTGAACTTCATGCAGGGAAACCCGAATCGGTCACTCGACGGAGATCCGCAGGGCCGCAGCCGTGGCCAGCGGGGCAAAGGCCAGCGCCAGGATCAGGAACGCACCGAGCAGGGCCATGAACGGCTGCACGTCGGCCAGGTCGATGGCGCTCACGGTCACCGCGCCGGCCCCGTACACCAGTACCGGGATGTACAGCGGCAGCACCAGCAGCGACAGCAGTATACCGCCTCCGCGCAGCCCCAGCGTCAACGCGGCGCCGATCGCGCCGATCAGGCTCAGCACCGGGGTGCCGAGCAGCAGCGCCAGCGCCATCACCCCGAGGGACGCCCCCTCGAGGCCGTACTGCAGGCCGAGCAGCGGCGCGATCAGCGCCAGCGGCAGGCCGGTCAGCAGCCAGTGCGCGACCACCTTGCCGAGCACCAGCACCGACAGCGGCTGCGGCGTCAGCAGCATCTGCTCGAGGGTGCCGTCGGCGTAGTCGCTGGCGAACAGCCGCTCCAGCGCCAGCATCGACGCCAGCAGCGCGGCCACCCAGACCACGCCCGGCCCGAGGAAGCGCAGCAGCTCCTTCTCGGAGCCGACCCCGAGCGGGAACAGGCTGGCGACGATGACGAAGAAGAACAGCGTGGTCAGCACGTCGGTGCCGCGGCGCAGCGCCAGCGTCAGGTCGCGGCGGACGATGACCACGAAGGTGCCGAGCATGCCGTTCACGCGCCCGCTCCTGCCGGCTGGCCGAGGTCGAGCCGGCGGATGGTGCCGGCGGTCAGCGTGACCTCCTGGTGGGTGGTCAGGATGACCATGCCGCCGCGCGCCACCTGCCCGGCGATCAGCGACTCGAGCAGCGCCACCGCGCGGGTGTCGAGCGCGGTGAACGGCTCGTCGAGGATCCACAGCCGCGCGCCGGTCAGCAGCAGCCGCGCCAGCGCGACGCGCTTCTTCTGCCCCTGCGACAGCATCGTGGTCGGCAGGTCCTCGAAGCCGCCGAGCCCGATCCGGCGCAGCGCCTCCCACACCGCCGGCTCGCCGACCTGGTCACCGTCCAGCGTGGCGGCGACGCGCAGGTTCTCGACC